>CAJXGP010000498.1 GCA_913053915.1 uncultured Ignavibacteriales bacterium
ACTGCAATCGATTATGTCTTAAAAACCGGTATTGAAAATATTGCTTTATATGAAAAGGAATTGTTGGAGTATGCAAACAATACTCTATTAGATGTTAAGGGATTAAAAATAATCGGTACCGCTAAAAAAAAATCAAGTGTAATTTCGTTTGTTTTTGATAATATCCATCCCCACGATGTGGGAACATTGTTAGATTTTGAAGGTGTTGCAATAAGAACGGGACATCATTGTACGCAACCCATAATGAAGCGGTATAATATACCCGCAACTTCACGGGCATCTTTTGCATTTTATAACACTAAAGAAGAAATTGATACTCTTGCTAAAGGATTAAAAAAAGTAATTGAGGTTTTTAACTGATGGATTCCGATTTAAGAGAATTATATCAACAAGTAATATTAGATCATAATAAAAGTCCAAGAAATTTTAGGGTAATTGAACATGCCAATCACTTTGCCGAAGGATATAATCCTTTATGCGGAGACCGGATAGAAATATACTTGCAAGTAGAGGGTGATATCATTAAAGATATCTCATTTCAAGGCTCAGGATGCGCTATTTCCAAAGCTTCAGCATCCTTGATGAGTACAATGATGAAAGGTAAAAGGATTGAAGATGCAAAAGATCTATTTCATAAATTTCAAGATTTAATAACTGGTAAACTCGACGATGACCTGTCAAATGACGACATAGGAAAACTTGCTGTTTTTGCCGGAGTAAAGGAATTTCCATCGAGAGTTAAATGCGCCGGTCTTGCATGGCACACTGTAATGGAAGCTCTAAAAGAAAAGGATAAAAAAATAATTTCCACTTAGAAATCAAAAAGATAGAAGAGAAAAAGATTGTGAATACCGAAACGATAAATAAACAACAACTCGAAGAGAAAATTATAGACGTTTTAAAGACTTGTTTCGATCCGGAAATACCGGTAAACATCTTTGAACTTGGGTTGATTTATGCAATCAGTATCGATGATGATGCTAATGTTGAAATTAAAATGACATTAACCTCCCCCGCTTGTCCTGTAGCAGGTTCATTACCCGGAGAGGTTCAAACAATAACTAGTGCATTGGAAGAAGTAAAAAGTGTAAAAGTATCTTTGGTTTGGAATCCGCCTTGGGATAAAGATATGATGTCTGATGTAGCTAAATACGAATTAGGAATGCTGTAAAAATTGATGAGTCTTCTCTAAAAGAAGGTATTTTACTCGTGAAAAAGCTTTAACTTTTGTTAATACTCACAGTTAGAAAACTTAAAAATGATCTTTTTAAATACGACTCGTAAATCAGGCAAAATAGTTTAAACTTTAAGTAACATAATATTAAAGAATGGTTATAAATAAAAAAGGAGAATAAGATATGTCAAACGTAGTTTCCCGTCCCCCCGTTTATGATCAGGAAGCGGTTCAACCTATGCGTGATGAATTGATAGCTGTAGGTTTTGAAGAGCTTTTGACACCTGAACAAGTGGATAAGTCAATCGATGTAAATGACGACAAAACCGTATTAGTAATGATCAATTCAGTATGTGGAAGTGCTGCAGAAAGTGCTCGTCCCGGTGTTTCATTAGCGCTGCAACATCAAACAATCCCTGATAAGTTTTATACAGGTTTCGCCGGACAGGAAAGAGATGCGGTGGAAAGGATTCGTCAAAAAATTAAAGGTTATCCTCCTTCTTCACCAAGTATTGCCTTATTTAAGAACGGTACTCTAATATACTTTATGTCTAGGTATGAAATCAAAGGAATACCTCATGAACAAATTGCTAATATCTTAATAGAGGTGTTTGATGAATACTGTTCAAGGACAGGACCATCTATAAATCCCGGGCAATATGCTAAAGTTGAATATGCCAAAACTTGCGGTTCAAAATTACCGCTGTTTAAAGGTTAATTTAGTATGGAACAAGAATGAAATTTAGCTCCCAAGAAGAATATGGTCTCAGATGTCTGTTAAGAATTGCTATGATTGATTCACCTAACGGTTTAACAATTCCCGAAATCAGCCAATTTGAAGGTCTTTCAACTGCAAACGTAGGAAAAATTTTACGAGCACTTCGTTTAGGAGGTTTTATAGAAAGTATGCGAGGGCAAACAGGCGGATACAAACTTACGCGTCCGCCTGATAATATCATTATTGGAAAAGTATTGGTAGTTTTAGGAGGAAGATTTTTCGAAGATGGTTTCTGTAATAATCATAGCGGTACTCAACTCATATGTGCGCATTCCATCGATTGCTCTATCAGGTCATTGTGGCAAACCGTTCAGAACCTACTCGATAGTGTCCTTGATAAATTGACACTAAAAGATCTTATCGGTTCGGAACAGAACGTACAAACAATAGTAAATGTTTTTACCAAAGAGGCGGATACATCTTCTATCACTAATTAATGTAAAAGCCTATAAGAAAACTTTACAAACTTACCGAGACCACATTATCTAAATTGACAAAAAATAAATTACCGATAGTGATAAATTTTCACCCCGATAGAATTATCCTCTAATAAAATAAATTTAGCCTGAAAAACCCCGATAAACGGTAATCGGAATGTTGTATTAACAGTGTCAGAACTCCTGACTCATCGCAAATTAAACTGTCTCGGTTTTTCCGGTGTATCGCAATTATATTTCAAAATCAT
>CAJXGP010000499.1 GCA_913053915.1 uncultured Ignavibacteriales bacterium
CACCGCTTTAATTGCAGCTTCTTTAACTTTGGGGTGAGCAGTCAATCCCAAATAGTTATTTGAACCGGCCATAATAATTTTCCTGCCTTCCATTCGTACAACCGGTCCTTCATTTTCTTGAATGGGTCTAAAATAAGGATAAATCCCTAATGCTTTTACTTCGTCTGCTCTGGTAAAATCATAACATTTTTTAAATAAATCCAATCTTCCTCCTGGGAATTTTATAGTAATTTTAATTAAGCTTTATTAATCTCGAATTAATTTCTTATTTTAAGCCATAAAATGTAAAATTAAATAGGGCTAAAATCAAATTAAACATTATGGATAAAAATACTATTGCAGTTGTAACAGGAGCTAACGGTTTTGTTGGTAGTCAATTAGTCGAGTTGCTACTAGAAAAAGGATGCTATGTTAGATGTATTACCCGCAAGACTAGTAATCTTAAATGGCTTGAAAACAAAAACGTCGAAATTCATGATTGTGGTCTTCTAGATAAATTCGGACTGTCAAAAGCTCTGAAAGATGCCGAATATGTTTATCATGTTGCCGGTGTAGTAAAATCTAAAAATCCGGAAGGATATTTTAAAAGTAATGTAGATACCACACAAGTATTACTTGAAGCGGCAATGGATATAAAAAATACCTTAAAAAGATTTTTGGTAGTAAGCAGTCAAACTGCCACCGGACCTTCAAGAGATGGAAAACCTGTTGATGAAAATACAGATTGTAAACCAATTACAACTTATGGTAGAAGTAAACTCGCTGAGGAAAAATTAGCTACATCTTATATGGATAGATTGCCGGTTACTATTTGCAGGGCTCCGGCAGTTTATGGAGAACGGGATACCGAAATTTTAATATTTTTTAAGACTTTTAGTAAAGGATTGATGACAACTATCGGGTTTAATCAGAAAACGATTAGTTTAATTCACGTTGCTGATTTAGTTAATGGATTTTATTTAGCCGCAACAGATGAAAAAGCAGTTGGGCAAACTTATTTTATTAGTTCGGAAAAGTGTTATACTTGGGAAGAAATCGGTGAGATTACTTCCAGAATTTTAAATAAAAAACCAATCAATATAAAAGTACCTCATAAAGTTGTTTATATAATAGCAGCACTGTCCCAGTTTTTAGCTATGTTCGGTAATAAACCGGCAACGTTAAATTTGGAAAAGGCTAGAGATATAACGCAAACTTCATGGACGTGTGATACAACCAAAGCAGTAAAAGAGTTGGGTTATCATCAAAAAATTTCAATCGAAGAAGGTATTAAAAGAACTTGCAATTGGTATAAAGAAATGAAGTGGATTTAAAGCTGTATCCGGTTACGGTTCTTAAGGGAAAAGGACTTACCCAAAATAAAAGTTTGACATATAAATTTTATTTACACTTTTAAGATGGTTTGGGGCAAATGGAACTGTTTTTTTAAGTGAACACAAAAACACAAATAATTGATATAACAAATTCTACTTTAATAGTTCAACTTTTGATTTATTAATTGAAATGCAGGTTTAAAAAATTCTAAAAATGAAGTTGAGTAATTAAATATTATTTTAATATTCGATTTAATTATCTTTTGCACCTTCTTTTATCCAAGTTATAATACCTTTGATTTGTGCCGGTGTTAAAGGTGGATATCCGAGCGGTGGCATAGGTTGGATGTTTGACTGCCTTTCAATTGCCCACACTAAGGAACTATTTCCAGGTTTCCCGGGAAATATCACGTTTGGATCCGCAGTGGTATTAGCCCATGAAGTAAGACTTATTCCACCTGCTATAGTTTCATTATCATGGCAGCCTGAATTTGTACATTTTACAATAAATACCGGCAAAATATTTTGAGAAAAACTTACATTGGAATCGGGGATAGTTCTGTTATCTAATTTATTACCGGATATAGTGTCTTTGCATCCGGCATAAAATAAAATTATTCCTACGCAAAATGTTAAAATGAGATAAAAATAATTTTTCATGTATTTATATTTTCCAATCTAAAGGCGATAAATCGCAAAAAGAATATCCGGCAATTGCACAATAAACCTTTACATTTTTCAAAGTACTAAAAATAGATTTTAGTTTGAAAGACATTTTTAATTACCATCTTAGTATATTGTTTTTTATTTACTTTAGCTTAGATATTGAATTACTGTTTAAATGAATGTATTAAAATAAATCTCGTGTGAAAAAAAAATTAATATCTATTATTCCAAATTTTATGCAATCTTGATTCTAACCATATTTTGTGATATTCTAAATAGTTTATCCGGAATTCACTCCTAAAACTCGCAATTAATATAAATAATAAAGCATAATACTAAATTTTAAGAGAAAACCAAGGGCAGAAATAAATAGAATATAAGAAATAGATTTACCATTAAGAGTAAGTTCGGCAATTATATATTGACTATGACGTTTGAACATTATATTGTTTTTTAATAAGTGACGGGATGAGTGAAAGATTTTAATTTAAACAGGAGAATTCCGACATCTATTCGATATGAATAGGAAAATTAAATGATTTAACTATTTTTGAGTTCACCATAAAAAGGTCAATTTTTCAAAAAGCGTAAATTTTAGAGCTACACTTTAGGGGGTGGAATAAGATAAATTATCGAATTATAACTCCTAACCTGAA
>CAJXGP010000500.1 GCA_913053915.1 uncultured Ignavibacteriales bacterium
TCGTAGATAGCATAATAAATTATGCTATAGCGTAAATGAAATATATTTTATTTAACCATATTTACGGGATTATTATATACCTCCTCCTCGGGAATAAAATCACATTCATCCTTGAGATACATAATATCTATTTCATCGAAATTATTCATTTCTGCTGGCTTCCACTTATCACAGTCAAAACTTAATTCCATTTTTTCAGAATTGACGCTTCCATTATCATCTATTTTAATAACGCAGTAATTACCTGAATTTATTTTCTTCACGTCATCTACCCAATAATCATCGGCTTTATAGCAATGAGGAATAACCAGAGATAGACGATCAAGAACAGAAACATTAATATAATGAGAATCTTTAAAAACTGTATGTTTGAACCCATGTTTATGCCCAAATAAATTAATAATTGGTGGGCAAGAAAAATACTCTGCCAATCTAAAAAATCTATCGTGAGTAACTACTATAAGTTTTTTCGGATCAACCCCAGAGTCTTTTATTAAACATGCTAACTCATCCCTGTTTACATTTGTAACCTCATTGTACGCATTGCGCTTATCCTTTATATATTTTTTGTATATTTCCCTAGACTTTAATTTCTCCATCTTTGTCCAAAGGCCTTCTACTTCTATGTCTTTCTTATTATTAATTCGCTTTATTTTCTGCTTAAAGGCTTTGCTTCGTTTATCTATTTTTGCATTTCCGGCTTTTTTTATTTTTTCATTATACCTCAGTATTATTTTATTTTTTTCTTTTTCAATATTTTCTTCACACAACTCAATTAGGCTCAAAATATTTCTATGATTCTCATTCACTTCATCATATAGTTTAATTTTAATTGGATTATTCCCCCAATTAGCATCGCACCCACTAAACCCGATGAAATAATATCCACCAATACTCTGCATGTTGTGATGTAGATGAAATGAATTTTTTACAAAACAAGACTCATAAGAGAACTCATAATCCCAATTTCCATATACATAATATATTGGACAATCAAATGTAGTTAATAGTGAAAATAATTCTTCTGCGATATCATGCCCAATATCGCCCGCCACAATAATTAAGTCGTAATCACCACTAAGCGTTTCAGAACAAAGCTTCCTAACACAGGAAATATTATTATGTATGTCTGAGAATGCTAATATTTTCATTATAACGTATAACGCCCTCATCAGCTGCTGACGAAAGTGGCGCGACTTTTTGCGCTTTTTGCAAAAATCGCGACACTTTTGGCAGTCTGTTGGATGAGTTTGTTAGGCATTTTATCCGGCAAGCTCCATACGTTTTAGGACATCAATTGTTTTACTGAGAGACTCACCAAACTTGACAGAAACAAAAAGCTGACCTTTCATATTCTTGAGCGGGTCAAGGTCAAGATTGGTGAGAAAAGCGTAAGAGATTCCTATTCCGGGATTGTCTTGGTTCAGTATCTCAAAATACTGTGCCATACGTTTTTCGTAATTATTCTTAAAATCTGGATTTTTCCGCTCAATTACGCTGAAAATTGATTTATTAGCAATTGAAAGAAATGGGTCAATTATTGACTTGGCATCCACTTGATTAAATACTTGATTCACAGCAACAATCACGAGTGCTACGTTCATCATCACAAGCTCACCGATAAGTTTGGTTTTCTTTTTCTTTGCACCAAAGAAAGGGGCGTCTTTGTAGCCAATATTTTTTGCTAGTATTTTTGCATTTTCTGGGGCGCATTCCTTTCCTAGCCACGTTGTCAAAAGGTCTGCGCATTGCTTTCTATTGATTTCCATTTTAGGAGCCTCTAATAAATTCCTGTGGGTTATTTACGCGCACCATTTATCCACTTATATACTTTAAACAAAAGCCACACGATTAAAATTGGTATAGCTACATTTGCAAAAAACATATCTTCATCCCAATCGTTGAGATATATTCCTAGTATTTCCCAATCATCCGACGTTCTAAAAACTACCCACACAAACCAAGCAGCAGAAGCCGCAACAAACATTCGAGTATTTTTCGGTAAAGCTGATAGTTTTTGCTTGAAAGTTAACTTTTTCTTTGGGAATTTTTTTAAAATAGCCTCGAACTTCTTTTTCTCAGCATCCCAATCATGCTTTTGTTTGATCGATAATTCTTCATCTGTTGCCAATAAGCGATCAAATACATCCATTACTTCAGTTGGTGGCTTATCTTCTTTAAAGGAATAGCCTGAGTCCTTATATTGTTTTGAAAAATGATCAAAAGCTGGTTGAAGTTTAAATGAAGGTGCAAGACCGATTGCTAGGTATGCCTTCCAACCAATACCAATTTTCGCCTCTTCTTTGGAAGTGATCTCGCTGTTTTCACAACCAAGCCAATTTTCAATCACACGCCAATCTTTATTTAATTCATCAGGTGCATTCTCTGCTTGAGATGTTTTCCTCAGCATATTAATGAAAAAGACTCCTGAATCGACTAAAAAATCAGAGTTTTCGTCGAGAGTTATTGTATTTGTATTTGTATTTGTATTTGTATTTTTATCAAAGGCCATATGAACTCCTGATTGGTTCGCTATTTATTGCCTAACGCTATATATACAGCATAATCGGGTTATAACTTCGCCATATAATACGCCGTTTTTGATTATCTTCCCCCATTTCAATACTTTAAAT
>CAJXGP010000501.1 GCA_913053915.1 uncultured Ignavibacteriales bacterium
CCGATTGTTGCTTCATCGGCAAATTCCAGATCTCCTCCAATAGGCAGACCTCTTGCAATACGAGTCACTTTTATTCCCAAAGGTTTAACTAACTTGGCAATATATAAAGCTGTAGTTTCACCCTCAGTATCCGCATTAAGCGCCAGAATAACCTCTTTAATATCTTCGGATTGAAATCTTTTTAACAATTCTTTTAACTTCAAGTTATCCGCTCCTATTCCTGATAAAGGAGAAAGTACGCCTCCAATCACATGGTAAAGCCCGTTAAATTCATTTGTTTTTTCGATAGCAATAACATCACTGGCTTCCTCAACGACACAAATTAAACTTTGATCACGTTTCGAATTCTTGCATATATCACACAATGTATCAACGGAAAGATTGTAACAACGATCGCAAAGACGGAGTTTTGTCTTCAAATCTTTAATAGCATTTACTAAATCATCGACGGAAGCATCATCACTTTTAAGAATATGAAGAGCTAAACGTTGAGCTGTTTTTTTACCAATGCTTGGAAGTTTGCTCAATTCTTCGATTGCAACTGATAAAGGCTTTGCTATTTGCAATATTATAACCCCGGAATATTCAAGCCGGGCGGGATCATTCCTTTAGTAACTTTCGACATTTCGTCTTCCGCCATACGTTTTGCAGATTGGAGCGCTTTATTAACCGCTGCAACTACCAAATCTTCCAATATTTCTTTTTCATCCGAATTTATTACTTGCGAATCAATTACAACCGATATAATTTCCTGATTTCCGTTACAGGTAGCTTTGATCATTCCACCACCTGCTTCTTCCGTAATTTGTCTATTTACCAATTGATTTTGTACTTTCTGCATTTCTTCTTGCATCTTTTGTACTTGCTTTAACATCCCCTGCATCCCGCCTTTCATAAATTTTCTCCTATAATGTTTATATCATTTATTTTTTACTTCTGAAATAGTCGACTTTAGTTTATCTGTTGATAAGTTATAAGTCATTATTTATCAATGAGTCTCCTCTAAGAAGTTATTCCCTGAAAATATATATTTCTATAATATGATCGAAAACCCGCTAATATGCAATCTTATATTTGGTCTCCGCTTTGAGGGAATAACGAATCAGGTAGCTGTTTATTTTTACAATGCCGATTAATTTTTCCGAAATTATCATTATTTTATTTAAAATCGATCGTTTTTCAAAAAAATATAACTATATAGACCAAGTGAAAAATTATTTTTCTTGAAATATTTAAATTTTGTTGTAAATATAATATATTGAATTGACTTTATATAGCGAATTTTCATAATTTCCGTTCAAAATAATTTAAAAAGGAAGTTTTGGGAATAAAATTTAACGATAACGAAGATTTATATGCGTCTTTTTCTACAAAAGATTCATTTATAGATAGTGAGAATTATCTTGTTCTAGAATATCCGGATCATTTTTCCATAGATGGATCAAAAAAAGTGAGAGTTAAATACTTAGGTGAAAAGTTTGCAGCGATAAATTCTTTCTTTTTTGATTACCTGAAAGAATATCATGTACCTGCTGCCTTTGTTAAAAATCATAATAAAAACTCGCTCAAGTTTTTAAAATATGAAAGATTTAAATTCCACATTAAAATTCTCAATATCGTAGATAAAAGGATAGCTGATCTATTTGGATTACAAGAAAAGGAATTGTTAGATCTTCCTGTTTTCGAAATTCATTACGGTAATGGAAATGATTCATTGATATCAGAAAGTTATTTAATGGCATTCGATTTATGTACCCCTGAAGAATTAAAAATTATGAATAGAATTTGTTCAAAAGTAAACGCCGTACTTAAATCTTTCTTTGAAAGAAGAAACTCTATCCTTGCCGAAACGATATGTCATTTTGGAAAGCATAAAAATAAAATCTTTCTTATTGACGATTTTACACCCAAAAGTTTAAAGATACTACCATTAAATAAAGAAGATAAATGGATTGATCCTTACAAACTTGAAACTTCCGCCGGAATTAAACAGTATACAGACCATTTATTAAATTTGATGAGCGCATAAACAATGCTTACTAAATATGGATATTTTACGATTGGTTTTGTAGTTTTATTTTCATTTCTGCTAATTTTCATAGGAATTTTAATACAAAATAATTTCTACAGAACTCTGCTTATTTTAATTCCATTGATAATTCTCGTTTTCACTATAAGCTTTTTCAGGGACCCTGAAAGAATTCCACCCAATAAGGATAATGTTATCGTATCACCGGCAGATGGAAAAGTACTTTTTTTAAAAGAAGTGGATGACAACAAATTTATAAATTCAAAGGCAAAACAAATTTCAATTTTTATGTCGCCTTTAAATGTTCATGTGAATAGAATACCCGTCTCAGGCAAAGTAGAGTATTTGAAATATATAAAAGGAGATTATATAGCCGCCTTTGAAGACAAAGCGTCGGAGAGAAATGAAAGATCCGAATTCGGAATTATGTCGAAATATGGGAAAGTATTTTTCACTCAAGTTGCCGGCTTTATAGCGAGAAGAATTATTTATGATATCAAACTCGGGGATAGTGTCGAAATCGGAAAGAGATTCGGAATGATAAAATTCGGCAGCCGGGTGGATGTTTATCTGCCGGACGGCGTGCGCCCGGTCGTCGTTG
>CAJXGP010000502.1 GCA_913053915.1 uncultured Ignavibacteriales bacterium
GTGATGGTACGCATCGAGGAACTGATTTCACACCATTAAAATTTACAGCGAAAGAAACAGAAACGGCCTATTTATGTATGTGTAAACAAACTAAGAACTCTCCTTTTTGTGACGGCGTAATTGTCGGAAGTGCAATAATTAAATCTTTAATGGATGAAATTTATCCCTATAAGAATACAATTGAATTGGTAAAAAAGCTTAAATCACCTTTACTGAATAATGTAAAAGAATAATAATAATTCCATATTCTAAAATTATATTACGCAAGAAATTTTAACCTGTGTGGATAATGAATATTACTTTATCTTTACAATCATTTCAATCTCGACCGGTACATCTAAGGGAAGTTCATTAACCCCTACTGCACTTCTAACATGTTTTCCTTTTTCTCCAAATATTTTTCCAATTAATCCGGATGCACCATTAGCCACTAAATGCTGACTTGAAAAACCATCGGCGCTATTAACAAAAACCGTTAGTTTTACAATCCGTTCAATTTTATCCAAACTTCCGATGATATCTTTTACTACACTAAGGCAGTTTAACGCACAAATCTCCGCCGCTTTTTGACCCTCCTCCACCGTTAATTTATCACCGATCTTGCCGGTATATTTTATATTACCCTTTACAACCGGTATTTGCCCCGATGTAAAAACCAAACTACCTTCAACTAAAGCAGGAATATATGCAGCTACCGGTTTTGGCGCCTCCGGAAGTTGGAAACCTAATTCTTTTATTCTTTCTTCAATCATTTTAACTCCTTATAGTTTTGCAAATCATTTCTTCATTTTCCTTTTTGCAAAATAATCAGCCACAAATACACGAATCACATTTTTTTTCATTCGTATAAAATTCGTGAATTCGCGGCATAAATATTTTTTAATTGGCTATTTCTAAAAAGTTTCCCAATAAGCTTATTTGTGTTTCTCATATCTATTTAAAATGAGGAAAAAGGATCTCTCAATAAAAGTTGTAAATTTGTTTAGTAAAAACTTCAACTAAATATATCGAGGAATCAATAGTAAAAATAACACTATTTAATTAAACTGTAATGCTTAAGTTGGAATATGATTTTTATTAAATTTATAATTATTGAGTTATTCGGATATCTATAAAAAATAGTTTAGGATCTATTATGAAAATACTAGCTGATGAAAATATCGCATTCGCTTCCGAAGCTTTTTCAAAATTTGGTGACGTAACTTTAATGAACGGAAGAAAAATAAATAATGCTTCTTTGAAACATTGCGATATATTAATAGTACGTTCAATCACAAAAGTCGATGAAAATTTACTTAACGGAACAAGAGTGAAATTTGTCGGGACGGCAACCATAGGTACCGATCATATTGATTTTGAATATTTAAAAGAAAACAATATATCCTTTGCGGATGCTAAAGGTTGTAATTCTCATGCAGTAGCCGAATATGTTTTCACCGCCTTATTAAAAACTGCCGTTGAAAAAAACATTGAGTTAAAAGATAAAGTAATGGGGGTTGTGGGAGTGGGAAATATCGGTAGTAAAATAGTTAAACTTTCTAAGGCTTTAGGTATGAAAATCCTTATGAATGATCCTCCTTTAAAGCGTTTAACTAAGAATAATGATTTTGTTCCGTTAGAACAAATTTATGATGCCGATATTATTACTTTACATGTACCGTTGAACTTAAAAGGTATCGACCGAACCGTTCATTTGTTTGATAGTAATAATCTGAATAAACTGAAGGGTAATACCATTCTTATAAATGCTTCACGCGGACAGGTAATTGACAATTTCGCGCTTAATAAAATTATCCTGCAGAAAAACCTTACCGGCATCTTAGACGTTTGGGAAAATGAACCGAATATAAATTTAGAGCTTCTGCAAAAGGTTTTTATCGGAACTTCTCATATAGCGGGATATTCATTAGAAGGGAAAGTTAACGGCACCGTTATGATGGCAAATGCTATTACCAAATTCTTAAATAATAAATCTAAATGGGTTCCGGATCTTCCGGCGGTTGATAAACAATATTATGAATTAGATGAAAATGATAAACTAGAAAAAACATTATTTAATTTATTCAACCACATTTATCCAATTAATGAAGATAATGCAAGATTAAAAAATATATTGAAAATAAAAGAACATGAAAGAGCAGAATATTTTGACACTCTTCGAAAAAACTATCCTTTGAGACGCGAATTTAATAATTTTACGGTTAAATTAAATCATGCTCCCCATTTTCAAAATGAAAAGCCGATAAATATTCTAAAAGCTTTCAGATTTCAAATAAGAAAAAATTAACGATATATTTTTGCTTTAAATAAACTGTTATTTTTTAGATGAAATCTTTTAACTAAAATTTTCCATGATTTTCTAATTTTAGAAAACTCATTGGAGATTTCTCCCTTCAGTCATAACGACAGGGCTGCGTGCAATACCGAAATATGTAGACAGAAGATTTTTTACTACCGTAAATCGAATACAAACTTTATTAATACCTTTACTTTCCGACGGTTTTATCATCCTCAGGCGGAAATTTTATAGGGATAATCATCTGCACCCTAATAGGCTGACCCTTTATTAAGCCCGGTTTAAATTTAGCATAATAAACAGCGATCTTTGCGGCTTCA
>CAJXGP010000503.1 GCA_913053915.1 uncultured Ignavibacteriales bacterium
ATTATTTTCTAAATCATTAAGTGAAACCTTAAGCTTAATTGTATCCTTAACTGTTCCAATTACAGCGATTCAGAGCATAATTTTTTGTAGAAAAGATTATTAATTTGTCTTACGATAATTTATACAAATTTAATCGGTCGAGTCCGTTCCACCGGACTCCTTCACCGAGACGGTTTCCCCCAAAATAGGTTCACATAAACCTCTGTCAGATTTCGCTCATCTAAGAGACGAAGTCTACAGATCTACTAAGACGAGAAAGAGTAAATAGATTAATCCTTTGTAATGTTATAATTTAATATATCGTACTCAATATAAATTATAAAACATTGAGCACGGTTTTAAATTACTTACTTATTCTTCTTATGAATAATAAAAGTTACAACTCTACCTTGGATTCTTTTGAAAAAGCGATCCACTTTATCTCTCTTATAAACATAAAAAGCTGAGGTGACACTTACAAGAACTGCAACAGGTAAATTTATTTTTTCACCACCCCAAAGGAGATATAGGATATAATAGGCAACATTAAAAGTTATAAATGCTATAATAAAACCTATAATAGCCTTAATAGCTTTTTGTTTTTGTGTAATCATAATAATTCTCCTTCTTTACCCTAACCCTAGAAAATAAAGAATATCGATGGCAGCTTGGTATGCTGAAGCAATAAGTGCACCCGCGGCAGCTGCCACCGCAATACCAGGACCAGTCCACCAAGCAGTCATCGCACCGACAACGGCACCGGCAACATCAGCAGCAGCTATTTCTTTAAGTGTATTTATATTATTTGTTTTTTGTAAATTACTAGTATCTGTTATCGCCTTTTTCCATTTATCAAAATTTCTAGTCCAATATGCGGTTGAACTATAAGCAACCGAAGATGCAATTAGAATTACTCTCGAATCTTCTTCTCCTAAAACATTATATGCATTATTTTCTAAATCATTAAGTGAAACCTTAAGCTTAATTGTATCCTTAACTGTTTCAGTTATATAATTAATGTCATTTAAGTATTTTTTTTGTAAATCAGTTAAACTATCTTCCACATCAGAATTCGTCTTATATAAATTTTTTTGCGAATATTCTAAAAAGGCGGTTTTTGTATATTTCCCTAAGTTTTTCTTTTTAATAAATTCCAGTCCGGAATTAGTAATAAAATTTAATATTTCATCTTTGCTTTTAATTAATTTATGATTTTTATATTTAAATAATTCTCGACTACTTTCTATTTTGCTTAAAATATAATCCAATCCTTCATTGTGTAATTTGCCAACCTTAGAATACGGATTAACAAAGGGTTCTTTATTTGTAGGTGAAGTAATATTATCTGTTTGGCAGCTATTTAAAACTACTAATAATATTATGCTAAATAAAGATACAATATAACGTTTCATTTTTCCTCCAATTTATAATTTAAAATTTTAATTTCAAAATAAATAACGATAAAATATTCCTATATAAATCCAGATATAAAGAAGTTTAGTGTTATTTTGTTTTTTACCGTCATACTGTAATCCAAATAAGTATAACCAATGCATAAAGAAACTCATCTTTTCTAAGCCAATATTTTCCTTTGGCGGGGTCGGCAGCATACACTTTACCGGATTTTATTTTATATATAACAATGAAGTGATTGAAAGAATCATCAATAACAACGTGGGCAATGCAAGGCATTTTTTCTTTCATTAAATCTTCATATTTGCCACTTGCTCCAAATGCTTTAAATCCTAAACTTTTTGCAGCATTTACAAGATCAAGCATTGTGGAACCTTGCAGATTTGTATTGCAGAGTTCTCTTAAATGCGGAAGTGAAGAATTTCCCTCATAATATTTAAGCACGGAAAGTAATGCAGCAGGTCCGCAGTCTTTTTGGTCATATTGTTTTACGAGGGGGTATTTAACTTTAATTATTCTCTTTATTTTTTTCACTTTACTTTAGTCTTGTTGAATAACTATAAATTTATCTATGAAAATATAATTTTTTTACCCCTTAGGTCTACAATTCCGGAATCAAGCCTTTATTCCCTTATGAGTTTTGCTAACAAAATACAAAAAAAACTGAGTCAATAGGTGTGTGAGAAACAAATTAAGCAAAAAAATGTAACTGAAGAACAACAAAATATTAGCCGTTACGTTATATCGGGACTCTAAATGTAGCTAATCACTAATTAATTTACGATAGGTCAGGAGTTCTGAATTTTCATCAGTTTATAATTTTCTTAAATATCTCTATAGAACGCGGATGACGCCGATT
The DNA here is from genome assembly GCA_913053915.1 of uncultured Ignavibacteriales bacterium. Next base: position 2,252 of record CAJXGP010000503.1, read on the forward strand.
AAGCGGATTCTCGCCGATAGTTTCAATCCGCGTCTATCCGTTAAATCCGCTTTATCCGTGTTCTATTTTTGTGTTTCCCTTTACAGCCAAGAAAGTGTTTTCCCCTGTTCTTCTTTTTCTGTTGTTAAATCTATAAATATCTCTTCAAGCGATTGATATGTTTCTTGTGTTATTTCATTTTTTATTTTGTGACATATATCTTTTATATCAGAATAGTAAACAATTTTGCCTTTATTGGTCAAAAAAAGAGTTAAAACTATGCACATTAGTGCATTTTGATTTCAGCTTCTAAAAATATTGGTATAGAACGCGGATGACGCTGATTAAGCAGATTCTCGCCGATAATTTTAATCCGAG
>CAJXGP010000504.1 GCA_913053915.1 uncultured Ignavibacteriales bacterium
CCTTTTTGGTTCCGGCTTGTCCAGGTTAGGAAGAATAATTTAGAGCTGAATGACCGGTGAGAACAGCAAAAGTATCAAGGTCTTCTTCAATTTTTAATAAAGGTTTTGATTTTTGTTAATATAAACAAATTTAAAACCACCATTTTTTAGATATGCCTCATTGATTATTTGCCCTGAGCGGCAACATCACCCAATTATGACCGTCTCTGGCAATCAGCGCTTCGGCATCTTCAGGTCCCCAAGTACCTGCATCATAATTAGAAAAATCCTGTGGCGGATTAGATTTCCATGCATTTAAGATCGGCATTACTACATTCCACGCCGCTTCAACCTGGTCAGCTCTCATAAACAGAGTAGCATCGCCTATGATTACATCCAACAACAAAGTTTCGTATGCTTCAGGCGGTTTAGAAGTATAGGCTTCATTATAATTGAATATCATATCAACCGGTTTAAGCAACATTTTTAAGCCGGGTTGTTTAGCTTGAAATCTCAATCGCATTCCTTTCAGTGGTTGGATGCTTAATATTAACCGGTTAGGTTGCCAATTTTCTATTGATTCGGAGGGAAACGATCTATGTGGCACAGGACGAAATTGAATTGTAATTACGGAAGATTTTTCATGCAATTTTTTCCCCGTACGAAGATAAAAAGGAACATTTTGCCATCTCCAATTATCTACAAAAAATTTAACCGCTACGAAAGTTTCGGTATTTGAATTTTTATCAACACCGGGTTCTTCACGATATCCTTTAACTTTTTCCCCTTTAACCCAGCCTTCACCATATTGCCCGCGCACCGCATTTTCATGAATATCATCTTTTTTAATTTCTCTTATTGCATGAAGAACGTCTACTTTTCTGTTGCGTATCTCATCAGCATCGAAAGATACCGGCGGCTCCATCGCAATTAAACACAATAATTGAAGCAGATGATTTTGTATCATATCCCGCATCGCTCCGGCATGATCATAATAGCTCCCCCGATGTTCTACACCAACTTGTTCGGCTACGGTTATTTGTACATGATCTATATATCTTCTATTCCATATAGGTTCGAATAAAGCATTGGCGAACCGGAATGCTAATATATTCTGGACTGTTTCCTTTCCAAGATAGTGGTCAATTCTATAGATTTGACACTCGTTGAATATTTCTCTCAAAGAGAGATTTAGCGATTTGGCGCTCTGCAGATCATGCCCAAAAGGTTTTTCAACAATAATTCTTGAGTGGAGCTTATCGGTAGTTAATTTTGCATGACAGATATTAGTGGCAATTGTTTCAATAAAGCGTGGAGGAATAGCCATGTAAAAAATACGATTGGTTATTCTTCCCGATTTTTTTTCAATTTCTTGTAATTGGTTGCCTAATTTTTCGTACGATGCAGTATCGGTAAAATCAGTTTTTTGATAAGTTATCATGGAAATAAATTTTTCCCATTTTTCACTTTTAACTTTTCCATTTCTAGAAAATTTATTTACGCCGTCTAATAATCTCTTTCTGAATTGTTCATTAGAGTAGTCTTTTATATCAATTCCTATAACGGCAAAGTTGTCGGTTACCCATTTATCAAGATATAAATCGTAAATTGCCGGAATTAATTTTCGCCATGTAAGATCACCGGCTGCTCCAAAAATTATGATAGTTGAAGGATCCGGTATTCTGTTAGATTCCATAGTAACTCCTTAATTTTAATCCCATTGAGTATGAAATATTCCCGGCTCATCCACACGTTCATAAGTGTGTGAACCAAAAAAATCACGTTGTGCTTGGACTAGATTTGTCGGCATTTTTTTACTCCTATACTCATCATAGTAAGCCAGTGCAGCAGAAAGCCCTGGAATTGGAATACCCATTTTGACGGCTGCAGAGATGACTTCTCTAATATCATTTTGATTTTCCGCCAGATATCTTGAGAATTTCGGATCGACGAGTAAATTCGGTAAATCAGGTAAATCATCGTAAGCAGCTCGAATATCCTCCAGCAAGCCTGATCGAATAATACATCCGCCCCGCCAAATTGTAGCAATGTCACTTAATTTCAGATTATATTTATATTCTTCCGAAGCCTTTTTAAGCAAAACCATACCTTGCGAATAGGTGGTAATCATTGCAAAAAAGATAGCATTTTCCAATTTAACAATAAAATCATTTTTTGGTGTATCGAACTGGAAAATAGGTCCGGAAAGTATTTTCGATGCTACGACTCTTTCCTCTCTAAAAGCAGATAAATCACGCATACCAACAGCTATATCAATATTTGGAACAGGAATCTTTAATTCCATTGAATCTTGCGATGTCCATTGACCTGTACCTTTTTGTTTGGCGGCATCGAGAATTACGTCTATTAGATATTTATCTGTTTTATCATCTTTTTGTTTGAAAATATGCGAAGTAATTTCGATTAAAAACGACTGTAATTTGCCTTGATTCCATTTGCCGTAAATATCCGCCAGTTCATCGTTATTCAACCCTAAACCACGTTTTAAAACATCATAGGTTTCGGAAATTAATTGCATAATTCCGTATTCAATACCATTATGAACCATTTTTACAAAATGGCCCGCTCCAGTTTCGCCAACTCGTAAATATCCAC
>CAJXGP010000505.1 GCA_913053915.1 uncultured Ignavibacteriales bacterium
GTTGGGGGGAATATCGGTCCTGGTCTGGCAATTCGCATCGCTGTTGGAGTGGCTCTCCCAAGCGTATTTACCTTTTACGTTGCCGAGTATGCCAGGCTCCGCCGTGAACTGGTACATGCCTCGAAAGAACTTAACCTAAACTCTCCTGTACACTTAATAAATAGCCGGTTGGGCCGGGTTATAATCCGTAAAGCGATAATAGTTACCTCAGTCGGAACAGTCGCCGGCTTTACCGGTGCCCTATTACCACTTCTTGTAAGTGTTATGATACCAAGTTTTACATGGCTCCCGATTATTGCAGCCATTTTGGCATTGGGCGTCTTCGGTGTGAGTCTTGCAATCTCTGTACGGGGAAATCCCATATATTGGATAACTGCTCTGGTGGTTGCAGGAGCATTGGTTACGGTTATTGGAAGTATACTTCACATTGTTGGATAGTGAGAGCAGATAATGATTTCAACATGCTTACTTTGGATTATTATTGTTATATTTAATAATTGAAGTAAATTATGATTTTAGGAAATGAAATAGGTGAGTATTAAATTATCTCTTATACACTGTGATGGAATAAGTTCTGAAATTATTAAAGCGACAACAAAAACATTACGTCATTCAGGTGATGATATCGCTATTTTTGAAGCTGCACATGGTTCGGTTCCCGATATTGCGGGTAAAAATATAGCTAATTCTACAGTTTTTACTTTATATTTTATAGATGTTTAAAGTAGGTAAAATAGAAATAGAAAAAGCAATTCTGTTAGCTCCGATGGAGGATATAACGGATGTATCTTTTAGGCTGATTTGTAAAGAATTAGGAGCAGATTTGGTCTACACGGAATTTGTAAATTCCGAGGGGCTTATACGGCAATCTGAAAAAACCCATAAAAAGCTGGAAGTTGTAGATGCTGAAAGACCTGTGGGAATTCAAATTTATGGCGGCGTTTTAACTTCAATGGTTGAGGCAGCTAAAATTGCTGAGAAAGAAAATCCCGATATTTTGGATATAAATGCAGGATGCTGGATTAAAAATGTGGTTAAAAACAATGCTGGAGCAGGTTTGTTGAAAGACCCTAAATATATGCAGCAACTTGTTAAAGCAGTAGTTGATTCTATTTCAATTCCTGTTACGGTTAAAACTCGTTTGGGATGGGATAATAATAGTATTAAAATTCTTGAGATTGCCGAAAGAATGGAAGATGCCGGTGCAAAAGCCATTATTGTGCATTGCCGAACTCGTTCAATGGGGCATAAAGGGGAAGCGGATTGGTCTTGGATACCAAAGATCAAAGAGGTAGTAAATATTCCCGTTGGACTCAATGGAAACGTTTTAACTGCTCATGATGTAAAACTGGCATTTGATGAAACCGGAGCTGACGCAGTTATGATAGCTCGTGGAGCTATCGGAAATCCGTGGATATTCGAGGAAGCAAAACAATTACTGAATACCGGTTATATATCAAATATGGTTGATGAGGAAAAAAGAATTAATACATGTTTGCATCATCTAAAAATTGCCGTGAATGTGAAAGGAGAAAAAAGAGCGGTTATAGAACATAGAAAATTCTATTCCGGCTATTTAAAAGGACTTAATAACGTTTCACTTATGAAAAAAACTTTAATGTCTCCAATTGAATATCAAGAAGTGGAAGATATTCTGCTGCGCTATCTGGAAGATTTATTAAAAGATAAAGTAGTTGTGTAAATTTAATGTCTCTTATTTCTCTCTCTTTTTTTCATTAAAATAATTAATAACTTGGAACAGACTGTATACAATAAAATTGCAAGAATTATTTCTACCATTTTTGCTCCCCCATCTTTTACGCTTTTAATATTTATTGTGCTTGCTTTTAAGTTTGAGTCATCGATAGTAAAATCATTCATAACTATTGCTGTCGCAAGCACTTTCGGATTTGCATTCTTGATATTGTTATTCTTTTATTTTTATAAAAAAGGACAACTTGTCAATATCGATGCATCAATTAAGGAGCAAAGGACTATACCGTTTTTAATCGCGGTATTGTTTTATGTAATTGGTTTACTAATATTTATAGTATACAAAATAAATATCATTTCAATATCGTTTTGGTTTTGTTATATTTCAAATACGCTTATTATTATAATGATAAATAAATATTGGAAAATTAGTGTACATGCAATGGGTAGCGCGGGTGCATTAGCTGCTGCTGTTTTTATATGGGGTCCGCTAAGTTTCCTTTTTATAATATTAGTTATGTTAGTGGGATGGTCTAGGATCCAATTAAAATGTCATTCGATTTCGCAAGTTATGGCCGGTTCTGTTTTGGGATTTGTTTCAACTTTTATTCAGATGTATTTAATTATAAATTATGTCAGATAAAAAAAATATTATAAAACTTTTGGAAGGTATTGCCGATTTTATGGATTATTTAGGTGAAAACCCTTTTAAAATTAATGCCTTTCGTAACGGAGCTAATATAATTAGGCAAAATGAGAATGATATTGAAAAGATTATTGCAAATAAAAAACTATCTTCCATCATAAAATCTATAAAATAAATGATACACTAGACAATTTTATCATCTAATTCCTCTTCGCAATTATCAAAAATAAGAA
>CAJXGP010000506.1 GCA_913053915.1 uncultured Ignavibacteriales bacterium
AACTACATTTTTTGCATAATCGAATCTCTTTGAATTTTCAATCCCATATTTTTCATTCAGTGAATAATATAATGATTTAAATTTGCTTGAAATTTTACGGGATGTATTTTTTATCGCCCATTCTATCGGGTCAAATGATTTATTAATATCTATTCGAGAAAAAAGCTTTTTAGTTAGACCTTCTCCCATAACATCTTCTGCAATTATTTTCGTTTTTTTATAAAATTCTTCTTCATTATTTGAGTTTTGATAGTTGACTCTATTCAAAAAATTCGGATAGATTCCGCCATCTGTTAGTAATATAATTATTAACGAAGTAGGTCTTGCAGATTTTCCTTTTCCTAATTTTGCGGGAATCTTTTTAGCTAAGTCGTAAATATATTCTACCGTCGAATTAATATCGGTAAATTGTCCATTTCTTTTGTCCATTTTTTTATCAATTAGTTTATCATATTTACCAAGTTCCGATTCCGATTTGATATTTATCCAAGCATTATTAGGTAATAAATTTTTATGAGTGCCGCTGAAGGTTACAACACGCAAATACGGATAGAAACCGGTCGATTTATACAACTGCTTTCCATTCCAATAAATAGTTTGTAATACCTGTTTTATTGCTTCACTTTCAAAATTATCAGGGTCGCTGTCTTTATTTTTCATACTGGCGGAACGATCGAGAGCAATAAAAAAATATGGGATAGATGCTTTACCCTGAATATTAATTTCCGTAAGAGGATTATTCGCGGTTGTAGATTTTTTAGAAACTGAAAAGAATATCCACCATCCTAAAAATATTACCATTAAGAAAACTATAAATAATAATATTTCTATAAATTTATTTCGTTTAGCTCTTTTCAAATAAATCCCGTTTGTGAGAATTGAATATAAATAATTAACAATGTAATAAATTAACCGAAAATTTGAAAGTAAATGCTAACTTTTGATATCGATGCTTACACGGCCGGTACATTCAACTAATAAAATATTAACTACATTTTAACCGGTTTTATTTCCCACCATCCTTTCCCAATGCTTTCGATTCTTCTTCCGATAAATAAAAATCAAAATAATTCATTCTATTCATTCGTTTAATTTCAGATTTAAAAATAGGAGTGTCCTTATTTGTGCCTATTTTAACTGATACACCGCATTTATCAGCTATCCCGTACCATTTCTTTATCCTAACAGGATTTCCACGCATTTCATTTTTCACACCATTGATATAGTATCTAACTTTATAATTCTCAGGAATCAGTGTGCCTATTGATTCCTTGTTATAATCAAAAATTTTTACAACTATTATTCTCGGCCATATCTTAATATATTTATAGAACACATAAAACAAAACGAGAAGGAGAAGAGAAAGAAAAAGAAAAAATAAATAATTTGTAATAATTAATTCATGTAGAAATGACTGAATAATAGATTCCATCTTAAGCTCCTCCTATTATAACGGCTCCGTTATCGGTTTATCTTCAAAAATTAATTGTATAAAAATACCAATGAATAAAGCAAAAATTGCCCTGTAAATAAGCATACCCGGGAAAATTTCAAATGAAAGTGCCTCTTTGTAAACGGGTATCTCGTATCTTAATCTAAATGAATCTAAACTTAACCAAGAACTATTATATTTAACAAAATCTAAATATTGATATTTTTCTTTATCATGAACATTAGATTCAGCTTGAATATCAGACAATGTAGGGGCTGACGTTGACAAATCTACTTTATAAAATAATTTGTTACTCCCTTTTACTTCCAAAGAATCAACTTCCGAAGAATAAAACTCAGATAAATAATTACTCCTTATAAGAATAGTTGGAGCCAAAAAATTAATAAAAAACAGCCCTATTAAGAGGGAGTAAATAAAACCGACACCTATTAATGCCGACATCCTTTTTATTAAAGTTCTTGCGGCAATATCGGGAGCCATATTATTTATCTCAACTGCCATAAATGCAACAACAGGAATGAGCAGCAGAAAAACCCAAATTTTATGAATATCTAATATTTGAACGTCAAAAGAGGATTTGATTAATTCCTCCGTAGTTGCAAAAAATATCCAGGCGGATGCAATTGCCATCAACAAACGGGGCAGCATAGCACTCAATAAGGGTAAAAACATTCTATATAAAATGAAAGAAACAATAACAACAAACGGTATAATTCCTAAAACGATATAAAAAAGATAAGCAATAACTCTATCATTTATATTATAATAAAGTAACTTATTATTATATGAATAAATTAACAAAGGTATTATAAAAAAAGAATCAAATGGTATCATTCTTTCAAAATATGGGAAGGAATATGTCAGAAAAAAAATTGATTCATTAAAACACTTTGATAAATCAAAAAACATTTCAAAAAAATCTCCGACTCGAAAAAAGAGAATGGCTTCAGGATGTTGCGCCTTAATGGCCCAATACTGGCGCATGAGAGGGGAGAGTTCTTGGTTTTTCATGGAGAATGCGTCAGTCATTGGCTGAAGGGTTGGTGGTCAAGGGGCTGTTTCTGTCGCTGCCATGAATCGCTGCGATGATATGTGTGCTTCTTGGTCCTGTTCCTCGTATGGTCAAATGACGGATT
>CAJXGP010000507.1 GCA_913053915.1 uncultured Ignavibacteriales bacterium
TCTTTCGGCAGAAGCGCGAATTGTTTTGATTCAATTTTAACTTTATCGGGTTGTTTAAAATAAATTTTTGCATTTGATTCGGGGATTTTCAAAAAATTCACATCAACTTTAATATGTACATCAACTTCATAATTTTTAATACGGTTAAAATTTTCTTTCACTTTATTTAATATTGTATTTGGATCTTTAATTTGCCCTGAAATTATATTTAAAGCAAACGTTAACAAAAAAAGTATACGGATCATTATCATTACTCCAATTTCAATAAAAAAACTTTAGCATTAAGTAAGAATATCTTTCTTCTGAAAGATATAAGCCGCCAATGCAAACAGCCCAAGCAATTGCGCTAACAAAATTAAAATAGCTTTTATTATTTCGGGAATATCAACCGGTTTATCAAAAAAAATCTTCCATGCCCCGAAATAGTTCGTAAAAAGATATGGTTTTATCGATTGAAAAATATCGATGTTAATTGCTGAAATAATCATAAATATAATAATTATCGTCATGGTTGTGATAATAGGACCGATTGCATTTTCAACAAGAGCGGAGAAAAGGAAAGATAAGGCAGTAACAACGCCCATACTTAATACGGCAAAAGCATAAGCAAATAAAAACCTCCAAATTATATCGTTTTGTGCTAGGACAATAATAATATTTTGTTTTAATACAATTAATTCCCCACTGCCGAATAATATCAATCCTCCTCCCAAACTCAATACTGCAAGGAATAAAATCAGCAATGCAACATATAGAAGCCCGGCAATAAATTTTGAGCTTACTATCTTAACCGGGAGACCGGTCTGGTAATCAACATTCTATAAGTTCCGGCGGTAGCCTCGCCGGCTAACAAATCACCCGCAACCAAAGTAATTAAAAATGGAATGAGAATTGCCAAGCTGTTTAATATCATGTGAGCTATAAAATATCCATTCAATAAATTACCGACAAAAACGAATGACTGTCTAAGCTCGCCGGTTATATAATTAATGGAACGCTGCCCTTGAAAATACATAGCCAATTGTACAATAGAAACTAAAACTACGATTGCAATAAAGCCGGTATACGTCCGCCACTTTTTAAATATTTTATATAGCTCTATATTAATCAATGTGGTCATAAAGATTCTTTTCCCATGATATTTAAAAAATATTCTTCCAGTGAACGAGCCGGGATCAACGCATTTACTGCAATATTATTCTGAACGAAATACCTGTTTAACCGGGCAATTTCCAAATCCTCCAATTTGAAAATCATCTTGTTTTTTTCAATACTAACCAACTTATCACTCCATAATGTGCCCGAGAGAATCTGTTTTGATTTTTCCGTATCATTAACCTCTACCGTAACCTTCAAAGATTTTGAGTTTAATAAATCTTTAACATTACCTTCAACTATTTTAGAACCCTTATTAATTATTATCATTCGATTAGCAACCAATTCAACTTCGTGCAAAATATGGGAAGAAAGAAAAATAGTCTTATTGTTATCTTTACTTAAATGAATGATCAAGTCTCTTATTTCTTTCATGCCTTGTGGGTCTAAGCCTGCAGTAGGTTCGTCGAGTATAATTAAATCGGGATTATGCAAAAGTGCTTGAGCAATTCCCAAGCGTTGTTTCATTCCGTGCGAAAAAGTTTTAACTTTACTTTTGTATCGTTTCAAAAGTCCCACCAGCTCAAGGACTTCCATTATCCTTTTTTTAGAGATATCGGTTTTAGATATTTTCCCAAGTATCTCCAAATTTTTATAGGCGCTTAAATATTGATAAAAGTCAGGTTTTTCGACTATAGCCCCGATGTTGCGAAGTATTTCAATCCTATTCTGTAATAATGATTTTCCGAATAATTTTATTTTACCATTGGTAGGGGTAATCAATGAAAGCATCATTCTAATAGTTGTGCTTTTACCGGCACCGTTAGGACCTAAAAATCCGAAAACGTCTCCTCGATATACCGATAAATTCAAATTTTTAACGGCTTGAATATCTTTAAACTTTTTAGAAAGATTTTCTATTTCAATAACTTTTTCTGAGGTCAATAACGGCTCTCCGGAAATTATACACTTTATTTTCGCTTGATATACTTTGATGTTTCAGTTGCGAAAAAAATTTTAACATAAACAATGATCATTTAATGTTATGTAAAAATTTCTAAATATTAAAATAGATAGAATTAAATTATAAAACATAATCAAAATGATTATCATAAGGATAATATTTAACGCGTGAACTGCGAGATTTTATTTCAACTACTTCGTAGTTGACGGATGTTTTGTGTATCTCTTTATCTCCGCACTTCGTACGGAGTTATTAAAACTTTGACTGCTTCGCAGTCGATTAAGTATCCTATTATTTAAATTAACCGCGTAGTTTTCCGGGAAGTGCGAAGCACTTCAATTTTTAATAACTATGGATGCAATCCATAGAAAGAAGGTAGAAAAACAAAAAATAGAACTACGGAGTAGTTCAAGTTGAATATCTTAGAATGGAAAATCTTATTTCAACTACTTCGTAGTTGGCGGATGTTTTGTGTATCTCTTTATCTCCGCACTTCGTACGGAGTTATTAAAACTT
>CAJXGP010000508.1 GCA_913053915.1 uncultured Ignavibacteriales bacterium
TAGGTTTTAATTGAATCCAAAATTAAATAAATGCAGGCTTAATATAAAGGAAGGGGAAAGAAGTGGAAGCTAAAAGCTTAAGAATAAATTTTAGATTGCTAAACTCAAGGACACTACAAATTCAGGAATCAAAAACAGTTTATCAGAATTACTCGGCATCTGACTGATTTGTTTGCTGTATGGAGTTTAGACTAAACCATACTCTTTAGCTTTTTCTAAAACAAATTCTTTATCCTTGCAACGTTCTAATATTTCGTAGTTATTCTTCAGAGAGGAAAGAAGGTTGAGCGATTTACTTTTATTATTCCATTTTTCAATAAGAATTGTTGGGACAAAATATAATTCAAACTGATCGTCTGATATTGGTTTATAGCCAATAACTACATCGGAGGTTTTCGTAGATTGTGTGTATGTTTTTACTCCAGACTTATATTCACGGTCAACTCCACCACGTGTACCTCCAGTAAAAGAAACTGATGTTCTCGCAGTTTTAACTTGTGCTCTAATTATTACTTCTTCATCTCTTTCATTTTTGAAAACGATAATTATATCATAAGGTGATAAAGGAAGGTCAACCAAAGATACATTTTGATATCTTTTCATTAAAATACCGCAAACCATATGTTCGTGAGCGAATCCATCAATGGACGCTTGTCTGCCTCGTTCTTCAGAAGATGCCATAAATTATTTCTCCAAAACAATAATCCAATCGGTATTTATTCTTTCATCACGCGGGACTTTTATGAAGTGTTTAATTATTTCAGAACCAAAATAATTATTAACTTTAAATCCGACACGTTCGGAAAGGGTTATTAAGTATTTCCAACTTTCGAAATTAAATCCTCTTATTTTATTATTGCCTACAACTATTACATATTTCCCTTTCTTTTTTAATATTCGGTGAACCTCGCGTAGATTCACTTCCATATCTCTTAAATATTTATAAGCAATAAATGCACGTCGGGGATCTTTTTTAAAGATACCTTCAATAACTTTATCTGCTCCCTCAATTTCAATTTTGTGTAATAACTTATAGTCTTCAACTGAAACACTCTCTGTTCCAATGTGCTCTTTCTTCATTGGAGTTAATGAACCATTTGCCAGACCTAACCAATACATCTCTAATTGGTGTGTTCTTGGGTAATCAACAGCATTTGCGTATGGCGGTGATGTTAAAGCAAAATCAAAGTAATTTGCTGGATATTTAATACTTCTTGCGTCATTATCATCGGGAATTTCAACCGAGACACTTACGTCTACCATAGAACTGAACTCAGTCATTCTATATGAGTTTAAAAGTAATGTCTCTGCAAATTTTGTTAAAGCTAAAGAGGGATAGATATTTTTATTTAATTTCTTCCTTATAACGGTACGTGTACAATTATTATCAGCATTAGAAACAGAACGTATGATTGAGGATAAACATATTTTATGAAAATTTTTGATATCATCAGAATAATTTGAACCAATAATTATTTTTTTGATGTAAGCTAATTCATACAAGATTTCTGGATTAAACCAATTATCTCTATATGGAAATATTGGTAAATTTGCTTGATTTATGTTTCTAGGGTCATACTTTAATAAGGAGTCCAAAAGATAGTCGGTACTTTCTTCCAACTCGTTAACGTTGAGTTTTGTTGTCTTTACTTTTGTTAAAAATTTCGCAAAAGGGTCTACATCAATTCCAACGGAATGTCTACCTAAAAGCATTGCTTCAATATTGCTGGTTCCACTGCCCATAAATGGGTCAAGTATAATGCTACCAGGTTTAGAATATTTTTGGATTAACCAACGAGGTAATTCAGGGAAAAATTTAGCTGGATATTTATGTAAACCGTGTGAGAGCCTTGTTTGATCGTAAGAAATAAATAGGAACCTTTGACCGGTTTCTATGGGAAGGCTTACTGGAATATTTCCATCTACACGTGTGAGAGTTTCACCAAAGCTATTTTCTATTTCCTTTATAAGTCCAATCGGATATTCGCTTTTGCCAAAGAAAAAGCTAGTATGCTTAATATACTTTCTCTTTCTTTTTTCAACATTTTTGCGTATCTGTGATAACGATATATTATAATAAGGCATCAGCTATCCTATAAAAAGCAATAATAATTAACTGTTAGAATATAATAAAATTTCACAATCATTTGATTTTTTTAAACATAATATAGTATTAAAAAATAGTAAAATAAAAGACACAGGTGTTTAGAATTAAAATAAATTATTTTTTCAAAACATCGTTAGTATTTAAAAGCTGACTGCAATGTCGAATTGTTAATATTGAAATTCTGCCTAATTCAATTCTATAAATAAGTCGATAATTACCCTCGATAATTTCACGAATATCACGTCTTTTTATTTCCGGTACTTTTCTTCCTGCTTCCGTAAAATCTTTCAATTTATTTACTGATTTCTGGATTTTTCTAACCCATTTCAGAGCAGCACTTGGTTTATCCAACGCTATATAATCAGCAAATTCTTCAAGCTTTTCAACTGCTAACTCTGTCCAAATTATTTTCATTTACCATATCTTGCTGTTAATCGCTTTTCGACTTCGCTATT
>CAJXGP010000509.1 GCA_913053915.1 uncultured Ignavibacteriales bacterium
GGGAATAATACGTAACTTTGCTCATATCGAATTAATTTAAGGGGACTTCTAATAATTACTTCGCATCAAGATTTTCAGCGTTTTTTAAAGACGATGAAAATTTTTATCAATAGCTATGGCTATTCAGAAAAATTTGTGACTTGCATCTTATTCATTGGAATTAAAAAAACTAACCAAAAATGAATATAACTAAAAGGACAGCCCGTAAATTTATTTTTCCAACATTGATGAAACTTGGAATAGATAAATTCATAAGAAATTCAGCAAAAGACGCGTATTTGAATCTTATGTATCACGGAGTTGTATTAAAAGACGGCTCTTATTTTTCCCCAAGGCATATCACTTCAGACCAATTTGAATCTCACTTAAAATATTACCGGAAGAATTTTGATATTATTAGTATTTCTGAAGCTTTTTACAACATTAGAAACAATATTAAACCCAAGAAAAAAACAATAACAATATCTTTCGATGATGGCTATAAGAATAATTTTAATGTAGCACTTACCCTACTTGAGAAATATAATATTCCAACAACATTTTTTGTGTCAAGTGTATGTACAGAAGATATGAATCTTCGCTGCTTATGGAGTGACATTATTGCTGCATTAAATTATTTTTATAAAGATAAAGTTATACAATTGAGTTCGTATGATTTTAAGAACCTATTTGATAAAGAGAAAAGGGTCTCTATCACAGAGCTATTTAAGTCTTATACTTATGACGAACGTGAACGACGTTTAAAAGAGTTAATAAACACGTATGATTTAGATACTAAAATACAATCATTACCCGAAGAACTTTGGAAATTTATGTCACCGGAAGAAGTAATCGAACTATCTCAATCAGATATTGTTGAAATAGGTTCACATGGGCATTTACATTACAACCTGGGCGAAATAGAAGTCGAGAAGGCAAAAGAAGAGTTAGTTAAATCAAAAAAGTTACTAGAAAGCTTACTTAATAAGGAGGTGAATTTGATTGCATATCCTGATGGCAGTTATAATGACGATATTAAAAATCTTTCAAAAGAAGCAGGTTATAAAGGGCAGTTAGCTGTTAATTATAAGACTATCACGGATTATAAAGATAAACGTATTATGAATAGATATGGACTTTCTTCTACAACCACATATGAATCAAACATGATTTTTTTAAATCTTGCGTTTCAAAATAAAGGTGTAATATAAGGGATTTCTAATAATTACTTCACATCAAGATTTTTAGCATTTTTTACAGATGATGAAAATTTTTCTCAATAGCTGTGGCTATTCAGAAAAATTTGTACCTTGCATCTTGTTCATCATATTTGTTTCCTGAAAGAAAGTAATTATCAGAAGTCCCCAATAGTTAATTAATTAAAAAATGTTAATCATGTACGCGATTAAAAGAATAGATGATAATTCTTGTCAAGACATTCAAACATTATACCGTCTTGCATTTGGGGCAATCTACCCAATTACTTTTATTAAGAGTAAATACGCTACGGATATTTTTGGCTTAAAGAATGTTGGTGTAATTGCCAAAGATGAGAAAGACCAGCCTGCTGCTTATTATGGAGTTTTTCCCATTATATTAGAATATAATTCCAAAGACTATATGGTTGCTCAGTCTGGAGATACAATGACCGCACCTGACCATAGAAAAAAAGGGTTATTTACTAAGCTGGCCAAAGGTTCCTATAAATTATCGAAAGATTTAGGAATTAGAATGGTTTTTGGGTTTCCAAACAAAAATTCCTATCCGGGGTTTAAGAACAAGCTGGATTGGGTTTTTACCGGGCATATGTACAACTTCACACTTAATGTAATTACTATTCCTATTTGTGAACTTGCTTCAAAATACAAATTTCTTATGCCATTTTACGAAAAGTTTGCTAAAAAAAGACTTGATAAATACAAAATAAGTATTCAAGATATTAATAGGGAGACCTTTACATATAAAGGCTCTGGTGTTATTGGAGAAATAAAGAAAGATTATAATTTCTTTAAATATAAGTTGAATAGAAGAAATACTTTTTTGATAAAATTAAATGGATATACTTTATTTATAAAAATTAAACCCCATCTTTACATAGGAGCTGTTAATGTAATAGATAAATCCAAAACTAAAGCTTTAATATCAACTGTAAAAAAATTGTCACGAGAATTGGGCTGTAAAAAAGTAATTTTTACATTGAGTGAAAATCATTGGTTATATGATTGTCTAAAAGAATATTTAGAACCAACGAAAAGTCTTCCAATTGGATTTTATATGATTGATAACTATTTTAAACCGGAAGCGATACAATTTATCAGTGCTGATTATGATACTTTTTGAATTGATCTAATTAACCGTATCCAACAAAGCCACGATTTTGAAGATATTATTTTGGAATTAATTAAAAGGATTTCAGAAATTGAATAATGAAGAAAGAGAAATTTACATACAAATTGCCTGAGGGCTGAGTTTTGACAACAACAGGAGAAATTGGAGCGCTGTTAAATGGCGGTACTCTCTCGTCTGCATTTACAACGCGGACGTATCTACAATTACATTTGCATTGCAATAACTACT
>CAJXGP010000510.1 GCA_913053915.1 uncultured Ignavibacteriales bacterium
ACCCCAAAGTCAAAACGCCTTCAATTGTGCCGTTGAGTTGAAAACATGCAATTTCTACCCCGTTGCTGCTGGTGATAACCTTTGTGAAAGCTTCACCTTTGCTCATTATAAACCGATAAGTGTCAAGTATAACTTTTATTTTTTGTTTTTTCGTCCACCTGATTGACATATAGACCCTGAATGGCTTGATGTAAAGGGATTGTCGGTGTGTAGCCACGAGAAGGAAATCGGGCGATTTGAAAATTTTAAACCATTTAGATGCAAATCCCGGATTGCTGAGAGCATAAAGAAAAATCTTCCATTGTTGCTTATTACGATAATTTTTGTCTCCGTCAGCAAATGCTCGTGATGCAAGTTGCCAGCCATTAACAGCGACCGAAAAAAATGGAATGTGTCTTATAATAATCTCAAAGCAAGAACATAAAATTCTGAAATAAGTTATTGTCCCAAAGTAGGCTTGTTTTCTCTTGTGGTTCATGTAAAGTACTCCCCATTTTTCAGACCACGAATCGACTTTTCTTAGTTGAATTTTTTATTCTTCTTGTTAAAATGATTTGGCGAAAGATTTCGTAATTTCATCAAAAGATTTTTTCTGGTTTTTTAAACTGGTGTTAACATCAAACCGGACTCAGGCTCTTTTCAGAGTAAGTCCGGTTTGAATCAATTAGAAATGAAGTCTGATAACTAAAAAAATTAATCACTACTACTGTCATGGGTATCTGTTCCGGTATCAGTACCTGCCGTATCCCCATGTTCTTCGTTCAGGTCTGCTCCCTGATCCGAAAGAGCTGCTTCAAAGCTTTTCAGCTGACCTTGGTTGTGGGTAGCATCAATTAAAATCACTCCGGAAGTCTGCGTTACGGTAGTTAAATCCAAGGCATTTAACCACTTGTTTAAATTAAACACAATAGAAAGAGAAACTTTGCTGTTGGCACTAACGGTAATCACTTTAGCCAGCCTAAGCTCAGTTTTCCCGGCGAACTTAGATTGCAAAACAACAGGAATCGCTATTCCTGAAGTTGGGGTGAACCGACCTTTAAAAACAATGGAATTTCCCCGGAATACAGAATCATTATTAACTATGAAAGTTAAATCTACTTTTTTGAAAGTTCCGGGATAAACCTGAACGTTGCTCAGAGTAATAGTATCGCTTAAAACATTAAAGACATAAGGTCCGGGCAGGTAAATATCGGCAGAATCATTGGCTTTGTTCTCTGTAGATGATTCATGGTCTGCTCCACCCGTTTGTTGGTTCTCGTTACCTGTGTTTTCCTGAATGTTTATTCGGCCAAAATAAATCCAGGCTGATGTCAGATCAATTGTGCCTCCTTTTACCGTAATAAGCATTCCGTTAGCAGCAACGGCACTTTTGAATACGGTTTTTGCTGCGGTAGCCTTAAAAGTTACAGTGGCAGACTTTACTTTGGCCGGTGTGGTTGAAACTGATTTCCGGCAGGCGCTGACCAGAAAGATGAGTGCAACTGCCGGCAATACAATTCTTAAAACTAATTTTTTCATGGGATAAAGATTTTAATTGATAGTAAATACTGAATGTTTTCTGCTTTAAAGATGCATTCCGGGAAAAAAGGTTGGGTTTAATCCCTCAATTTTTCAAAGTATTTTATACTTGACAAGTTTTTTAAAAAGTCGGAAGATTATAATCCAATATGGATAATAAAAAAGAAAGAGCGGGAGTAATAATCGAAACCGATTATGGAGTCCTGCTTGTCAAAGATCGGAAAAAGGAACTTACTCAAAGAGATCCCAAATCTCTAAGGACTTTATTTGATTTGCCAGAACAATTTCATAATTTAGAATTCTTTAATTTATGTTTATATTCCCTTCAGCATTTACAGCAATTATTAGAATCAAAATCACATCGGCAAATTATTCATATTATTACTCAGTTGTTTCAAGATCTTGATAAATTTAAAAATTATCAAAAAATATTTAATCAATTATATGATCGTTTATCACAAATTCAAAATCCTCAAGAATTACCAATTTCTAATAATATCTATCAAAGAGAAATAGAACGATTTTTTTTCAATTATACTGAAGATCAAGAACAAATTGAAAATTTAGGAAAACAAATTGATTTACGGGTTAATCGGTTAACATCTTTATTATATATGCCCAATCGTGATGAAAGAAAATCTCATGAAGTTATTCAGCGTATTCAATATGAAAGAAAAAAAAGTGTAATAAAAATGATGACACGGGAAGGTAAATTTTCATTACCCGGTGGAAGTCAAAAAATAGATGAAGCAATAGTTAGAACAGCTATTCGTGAAGTTGAAGAAGAAATACGATTACGAATAAATAAAATCCAATTTTTAACCAATATTTATGATCAGGGCAGAACTCACAGAATTTTTGTCGCGCAAGCACAAGGTCATATAAAATTATTTAAACCAGAAATTTCTGGAATTGGATTTTTAAATGCCGATACTCCCCTTCCTTTTAATAATGATCAAAAAATACCGCATTTAAGATCAATTACACAAAATCATGTTCGTCGTGTTTATCAAGAGTATGTTTGCGGTCCCACACGT
>CAJXGP010000511.1 GCA_913053915.1 uncultured Ignavibacteriales bacterium
GTCCTTCTTTTCTCCTTAGAGTTATCTTTTCTGTGAGCCGGATCCCTATTTTACATAGGTGAGATCATGAAGGGAGCCTATATGAATTCAAAATATTCATATAATTAGCGCGTTCAAATTGAGAAGGATTTTCCACATTTTTATAACTCATACTTCCCTTCATTTGTTCAAGCGATTCATATTCATTCGTTTCCATCCACTGAAGTAATTGTGTAGTTACTTCAGCTATATGCCCTATACCAAATTTTATCAGGCTCGAAATCATTTGAGTGATGGAAGCGCCCGCCATCACTAATTTTAGAACATCTTCCCCGTTATAAACTCCGCTAGTTGCAGCTAGATCAGCTTTAATTTTCCCATACAAAATTGCAATCCAACGTAAAGGGAGCCTCATTTCCATCGGAGTACTTAACAAAACATCCGGAACAACTTCTAAGTTTTCCAGATCAATATCAGGCTGATAAAATCGGTTAAAAAGTACAAGTCCGTTTGCTCCGACTTTATCCAATTGAGCTGCAACCCATGCAGTTGAACTGAAAAAAGGACCCAATTTAACCGCGATCGGAATTTTTATCGAAGATTTTACTTCTTTAACTATTTCGAAATAATCATTTTCAACATCTTGACTCGATTGCTTTGTATCGGTTGATAATCTATAAATATTAAGCTCCAGAGCATCTGCACCGGCTTCTTCAATTTTTTTAGCATACTCTATCCATCCGCCCAAGGATTTTCCATTCAAACTAGCAATAACCGGTATATCAACAGATCCCTTTGCTTTTTGGATATACTCTAAATATTCTTCCGGTCCTGTTTTAAAATCAACTGAAGGTGGAAAATAAGAAAGCGCTTCAGCATAACTTTCATCGTGATGAGAAGCTTTTTCCAATTCCATTTGTTCATGTTCAATTTGCTCTTCAAAAAGAGAAAATAAGACCACTGCACCCGCACCGTTATCTTCCATTGCCTTTATATTCCCGATTTCTCTTTGTAAAGGTCCAGCAGAGGGAACAATTGGACTAGATAATTTCAAACCCAAATATGTAGTTGATATATCCATAATATTTCCTTACTATATTCCTCAATTTTCAGAATTCATTTAATTAATCATGATATATTATCATTCATTTTCAAATTGACCGACGTCATAGAACCGGACAAATGTTCTGCATTAAAAAGTCACTTACCGATATTTTGTTTTCCTAAATTCTCTGCAAATTTTTGAGCCGCAAGTTGCTCATAAGTTTTCCATTTATCGAATACATCTTGCTGAGCTAGTTCTAATAATTTAACGGCAGCTTCAGGATGAGTTTTAGTTAACATTTTATAACGGGTTTCCATATAAGCATAATCTTTCAGCGGAATTTTCGGAGGTTTCGATTCAAGCTTAAATGGATTTTGCCCTTTCTTTGCCAATTCGGGGTTAAACCTGTAAAGTTGCCAGTAACCGGAATCAACGGCAGCTTTTTGATCTTGCATACCTCTAGCCATATCAATACCATGTGCAATACATTGGCTATAAGCAATTATTATAGATGGTCCATCATAAGCTTCAGCCTCAAGAAATGCTCTCACAGTATGGGCATCATTAGATCCCATTGCAACTTTTGCAACATAAACGCTACCATAAGAAATTGCCATTAAGCCCAGGTCTTTTTTTGCAATTGGTTTGCCTGCAGCAGCAAACTTTGCAACTGCTGCTCTAGGGGTAGCCTTTGACATCTGTCCTCCGGTATTCGAATAAACCTCGGTATCGAGTACTAATACATTTACATTTTTCCCCGAAGCGAGCACATGGTCTAAACCGCCGTAACCGATATCATATGCCCAACCATCACCTCCCATTATCCAAACGGATTTCTTAACCAGATAATCAGCTAGACTTAGTAAATGCTTAATATCACCCATTTTTTCTTTATCTTTGATATTTAATAGATCGTTTAGCTTCTGCTTTAATACCGATACTCTTTGTCTTTGTTCATAAATTCCGGCTTCGTCTTTTTGATCGGCATTTAGCAATTCGTCTGCCAAATCGGTTCCAATTTCATTTGCAAGTTTTGAAACCAGGTTTTTAGCGTGTTTAGTATGTTTATCGATAGCCAAACGAAAACCGAAACCAAATTCGGCATTATCTTCAAACAAAGAATTTGACCAGGCAGGTCCTCTGCCGTCTTTATTTACAGTCCAGGGAGTAGCAGGAAGATTTCCACCATAAATCGAAGAACAACCGGTAGCATTAGCAATAATAGCCCGGTCACCGAACAGTTGACTTACAAGCTTAACATAAGGTGTTTCGCCGCACCCGGCACATGCACCTGAAAATTCGAATAAAGGTTCGAGAAATTGAGATTCTTTTATTTGTGCAACATTTAATTTGGTTCTATCATAGTCAGGTATGTTTAAAAAGAAATTCCAATTAACTCTTTCTTGTTCCCGGATAGGTAATTGAGGTCGCATATTTATAGCTTTAAGTTTTGTTTCCTTTTTATTTTTAGCAGGACATATATCAACGCAAACACCGCATCCGGTACAGTCTTCAACCGC
>CAJXGP010000512.1 GCA_913053915.1 uncultured Ignavibacteriales bacterium
ATTATCGGCAATGGTAGCCGGATTTAACGGATGATCTTCAGGGATACCTGCTTCAATTTTACCGACAAGGTCTGCACCCACATCGGCTGCTTTTGTATAAATTCCTCCTCCTACGCGGGCAAATAATGCAATAGAAGACGCGCCAAAGGAGAAACCGGTTATAACGGTTATAACTTTGGGAAGACCTGCTTTATCGATACCGAACATATCACCATAAATCACGAACAAAACGCCCAGCCCTAAAACGCCAAGCCCAACAACCCCCAGCCCCATAACAGAACCACCGGCAAATGCAATTTCAAGAGCTTTATCCAACCCGCTGCGGGCAGCATTTGTGGTTCGAACATTAGCTTTTGTAGCTACTTTCATACCTATAAATCCTGCTAGAGCCGAACAAAACGCACCGACTAGAAATGATACTGCAATTAATGGTGATGATTCCTGTGGGTTTGCAGAAACAGCTAATAAGATACCGACACATATTACAAAGATAGCCAAAATTTTATACTCTGATTTTAAGAACGACATAGCCCCTTCGGCTATATGACCGGAAATCTTTTGCATTTTCTCTGTTCCGGCATCCTGTTTCTTTACCCAAGATGTTTTCCAAATAGTAAAAAGAAGTGCAATAACTCCAAATAACGGAATTATCAAATAGTAGTTAACATTCATAAAATTCTCCCTGTTGCCCTTTATTGATTTAATAAATTATTATGAGAATCACTTCTATTTAGTTTGCTGTTTGTATTGAGCATTTGCTTTATACCGCCTTTAATAAAATCTTCAATTAACGCGGCTGCCAAAACGAAACTTTTTTCAAGTTCATTTAATTCATGATTTGGAAAGTCTGTTAGTACATATTCGGCTAAATAACCATGCTGAAAATCGTTTCCGATACCAATCCTTAGCCTCGGAAAATTATTTGTATTTAAATGATATATAATTGAACTAACGCCGTTATGTCCGCCGTCTCCGCCTGAAATTCTCACTCTTATAGCGGCAACGTTTAGATTAACATCGTCACAAACGACCAACAAATCAGTTGTTTCAATTCTATATTTATTTAAAACATCCAAAGCGGCGAAACCTGTATTATTCACATAAGTAGTAGGTTTAATAAGTGAAAAATTTGAATCCTCAATTTTCCCTTCGATACAATAATAATCACTTTGGGAAGGTTTGAAAGAGAGTGAATGTTTATTAGCAAAGTAATCTAGCAACATGAATCCTACATTGTGCCTATTAAATTGATAACGGCTACCCGGATTACCTATTCCTAAGACTAAGCGCACTTTCTAATCAATCAACTTTCTTGTTTTTCTTGTTCTTTATCCTTACTAATAATTTCAGGTCCAGCGCTTTTTTCCTCTCCTTCTTCTTCTGAAGTTTCAACTGTCTCTAATTTCGGATGAGTTACCGAAACGATTACAGAATCTACAGAATTTAATATAGTAACATTTTCAAAAGAAATGTCCTCAACGTGAATAGAATCCTCAACTTTTAAATTTTGGATGTCAATTTCCAGATGAGGAGGAATATCTTTCGGAAGACATTCAATATCCAGCTTGTGTAACAAATACTGCAAAACCCCGCCTTCTTTAACACCAACAGGATTGCCTTTAAAAATCAGAGGGACTTCCAGTTGAAATTTCTCTCCTTTTATTAACCCCATAAGATCGAAATGGACAACCTCATCTGTAATAGGATCAAATTGTACGTCTTTTAAAATACAATCATGCTCGCCTTCACCTTCTATTTGCAAATTAATTAAGTGAGTGGCAGTTGTAAACACAAGAGGTTTAAGCTTTTTCTCACTTACATCAATTGCGATAGAATCGTTGTGTCTCGAATAATAAACGCCTAAAGTTCTTCCGCTATTTCTTAAAATACTTTTAGAAGATTTAGTTTTATTTTCTCTCTTTTTTGCTGCTAAGACTATTTTTTCCATTATATCTCCAAATACTTATATTAACCTTTATCTATATCAAATAATGAACTAATTGATTCATTGTTATATGTACGACGAATTGCTTCGGCAAATATTTCCGACGCAGTAATTACCGAAATTTTATCGGATTTTACTTCTTCATTTAACGGAATCGTATCGGAAATATACAGCCTATGAATATCAGATTTTTCAATCCGCTCTATAGCAGAACCGGATAGCAAGGGATGCGTAATCGAACCGTATATTTTCCTGGCTCCCTTCCTTTTGAGAGCTTCTATTGCACTGACCAATGTACCGGCAGTATCTACCAAGTCATCCACTAAAAGAACATCTTTATCTTTAACATCACCGATTATATGCACAATTTCAGCAAAATTTTGTTGAGGTCTCCGTTTATCAATCACAACCAACTCCGCATGAAGACGTTTAGCATAAGACCTAGCCATCTTTATACCGCCCACATCCGGTGAAACGACAACTAAATCATTTTCAATTTTTGAAAAAAGACCGCTAAAGATGGTAGAGCTGTATAAATGATCGAGCGGTATATCAAAAAAACCTTGGATTTGTGAAGCATGTAAATCCATAGTCAT
>CAJXGP010000513.1 GCA_913053915.1 uncultured Ignavibacteriales bacterium
ATCAAGAGCGTGGTTGTCGCATTTAAAATCAATTTGTATTCCTTTAATTTGTAATATTTCAAATGCTATGGAATTCAATTTTTCAATCAACATATCCAACGAATCCGTACCGGGTCTTATTACCCATACAATATCGTTCATAGAGTCAATAACCTGTCGAGCGTTATTCCCTATTTTATCTAAAAAATTATAAACTTTTTCTGTGTCAATATTTATTTTATTTTTTGCTATATCGCTTAATATGGAAATAGTTGTTAAATTAGTTCCGATATCATCGTGTAAATCCGAAGCAATCTGTTCACGCATTTGCTGTATTTTTAAAAACTGATTTAACTTATAGCGATAAATTAAAAATGTAACTAATAAAATTGAACCGATAAAAGCGATACTAGATAAAATTAAAAACCAGATTCTTTGCCAAAAAGGAGCTTCGATAATAAAAGAAACATCGGAATTAACTTCGCACCAATTATTCCCGGGTAATTTAGAACTCACTATAAATTTATACTCCCCGGGCGAAAGGTTATGAAATTTAATATAATTTCTTGTAGTTGCAATTGACCAGTTTTTAGTTAATCCTACAAGTTTATACCTGTATTTAATCTTTAAGCCATTAAAATAATTAACACAGTTAAAGTAAATTTCTACAGTGTTTTCGTTAAAATTCAAGGTATGAGTTGAGTAAAAATCACTTTCCGGTCGTTTATCGTTTACTAAAAAATTTTCAATATATAGTTTTGAATTTGATATAACTTTTTTCATACGATTTGGTTTTAGTATAAATATATAATTTGAATTAGCAAACCATAATTTACCTTTTTGATCAACTGCAGATGCCCACATTTCACCGGACATAAGTTCGCCGCCATAAGTCAATTTTCTGAAAATTTTCCCATCGTAGCCGCTAACTCCTTTATCCGTATTAAACCAAATTGTTCCTTCTTTGTCCTGCACTCCGCTTAAAACCCAATTGCTGTTCAATCCGTTTTTAACGGAATAATTAATAAATTTACCATTGCT
Organism: uncultured Ignavibacteriales bacterium; assembly: GCA_913053915.1. The sequence goes on from CAJXGP010000513.1 coordinate 1,021, forward strand.
ATATTTGTAAACACCTTTGTACCGGGTCATTATCCAGATGTTACCGCTTTTATCCTCCAAAATATTCCTGATATTAGAAGTGGGCAATTTACCTTTTGAAGAAAAAGAAATTAATTTATTTCTCGATAATTTATAAAGCCCTTTCCCGGAAAACCCTATCCAGATATTATTATGACTATCTTTAAAAAGTGTTGTTACAGGATCGGGAGGTAAATTTTTTAATGTAGGAGGCTGAATAACTTTATCATTTTTAATAAGATAAACTCTCCCTCTCGGATTTTCCCAATAGCCCTTTGTTCCCACCCATACGGAATCTTTACCTCCTTTAATTAATGATAAAATATAATTACTATCAAATCCGTCTTTTTAGTAAATATTCTTTTTCTTCCATTTGAATAAAATTCTACCAATCCTTCCGATGTGGCTACCCATTTTATACGATTATTTTTAAAAAGAACTCTCGTTACGGTTTTGGAAGGCAGTCTTAGATTAATTAACGAATACCGTAGTTTATTATTTTCTATCTTATATAAACCATCCTTTGTTGCTGCAAAAATTATATTGTTAGGCCTTGCCAGCAGCTCCCATAGATAACTGTATTTGTATTTAGTATTTATATAATATAAATTTTTACTTGTTATTTTATTTAATCCATCTTCAGTACCAATCCAAACTATCCCTTTACTATCTATTAAAAAAGAAAGTATAAATTTATTACCTATGCCGTTTTCGGTATTAAAATTTATCAGTTTCTTACCGTTGAATAAATATAATCCTTCCGTAGTAGCGAACCACAAATCACCGTCTTTATCCTTATAAATATCGTTTACTTCCGACGAATATATATTTTTATTTTTAAATAGTCTTTTAAAAATACCGTTTTGATATATAAATATACCTTTATCAGTACCTAACCAAATTTTATTATCGCGATATGCTTTTACAACATTCACAATCCTGGGAATACCTTTTATAAATTTGAATTTGTGATTATCATATTTAATAAGTCCGTGGTTCGAACCGAACCAAATATTTCCATTATTATCTTCCGTTACAGAATAAATAAACATTTTATAAGGATCATTTTTAGAATTAAAATTATGAATTATGGAATTATCAGGATTTTGATTTGACCACATTGTAATGCCTGAATCAGTGCAGAACCAAATTCTGCCTCTCGAATCTTTAAAGATTGCATTTATAGTATTATCTAAAAAATATTTTTTGCCTTTTATAATTCTAACTACCTCGTCTTTTTGAAGTTTTGATTTATGGAATATTGAAATTCCTCCGCCAATTACACTTACCCACATTGTTGTTGAGTCAATTTTAAAAAAACTATTTATTACACTTCCGTTCAAACCATTATTTTGTGTATAGTTTGAGAAATCCGTTCCATCAAAAATACTTAGCCCTTCGGATGTTCCTATCCACAGTCTGCCAAAATCATCTTGCATTAATGAACGAATTGTATTCTGAAGCAGTCCGTCAATACTGGTGTATCTTTTAGAATAGAA
>CAJXGP010000514.1 GCA_913053915.1 uncultured Ignavibacteriales bacterium
CAATTGGCCCTGTTTTTTATGAGCCTAACTATTAATTAACTTGCCCTACACTGTATATCACAATCTTCATTATATTTTGTGATACTTAATAAAGTGAACTTCAGTATTATAAAAATATATTTTAAGTCATTGATTAAATATAACAAAAGCAATCGTTTCAAAAATAAATAAGAAAATATTCTTATAAATTTTTTAAATTTTTGAAAGTACGACTAATGTATTTATATTGTATAATTCTGTATATTATTCTTTGTAATATCATTATCAAATCTTATTAATTTTTTTATATTTTTAATTTATGAAACTACTTGATCAAGTTCGCGAAGTAATTAGACTTAAGCATTATAGTATAAAAACTGAAAAAGCTTATGTTAATTGGGTAAAAAGATACATCCTTTTTCACAACAAAACGCATCCTTCCGAATTATCAGAAACCCATATCCGTGAATATTTATCTTATCTTGCCATAGATAAAAATGTATCGGCTTCAACACAAAATCAAGCGTTTAATGCAATTATATTTCTATATAAACATGTACTAAAAATTGAGTTGGATGACATTAATGGTATTGAAAGAGCAAAACGAAGAAGAAAAATTCCGGTAGTTTTTTCACCCGCCGAAGCAAAAAGTGTATTGGCAAATATGAGCGGCGTAAATAAACTGATGGCATCGCTTCTTTATGGCACGGGAATGCGTTTGATGGAGTGTGTTCGTTTACGCATAAAAGATGTTGATTTTAGTAATAACGGAATAATTGTACGCGACGGGAAAGGGAAAAAAGACCGTATTACAATTCTTCCGGAAACATTAATTGATATTCTAAAACTCCAAATAAAACGTGTAAAGCTAACTCACGAACAAGATTTATTGGATGGTTTCGGAAGTGTATATTTACCTAATGCACTATCGGAGAAATATCCTTCCGCAGAAAAATCGATTGGGCTTGCCACGTGAGATATGGAATATGAAATACTTTGTTTATGTACTATGATCTGAAAAAGATATATAAAATGCTGTTTAAATGATTATCTCACGTGGTGAAGCAATATCTTTTCCCATCATCCAAAAATTCTAAAGACCCCCGCAGCAATAAAATACACCGTCACCACATTCACGAATCGGTACTGCAAAAAGCGGTTAAATTGGCTATTGGAAAAACAAACTTTGAGCAACCCGCAAGCTGCCACACATTCCGTCATAGCTTTGCAACACATCTGCTCGCAAATGGATATGACATAAGAACCGTACAAGAACTGCTTGGACATGAAAACGTAAAAACCACAATGATTTACACACATGTTCTAAATAAGGGAGGCTTATCTGTAAAAAGTCCGCCGGACTAATTAAAAATTTACATATAAAAATTTAACTTACGTGATAAGCAGATCATTATCAGCGATTCAGAGCCTAATTTTTTGTAAGATAAATCAGTACTCTGTTCTACGATAATTTATGCAAATTTAACAGAAAAAATATTTTTTATTAACTCATAATGTGTTGTTTTTGGTAATTTTAATTTTGACTCTGAATTGCTGTAAAAAGCTTCGGTTCTTGTTAATATTCACAATTCGAATAATTAAAATTAACTTTTTGAAATGTGCTTCATAAATAAACCTTCCTTCATTCATTGTCTTTCATCAAAATAAAAAATACGGCAATTGCAAAACTAATGACAAAAGAGAAAAGGAAAGGAACCCGGGAACCGAATTGATCCCATAAAATTCCGGCTAATAATGACCCAATCATAGCGGCAAAACTGGAAAGCATAGTTAACAGACCGATTGCAGTTCCCCGCATATTATCCGGTATAAGATCGGATATCCATGCTTTCGCGATCCCTTCGGTAGAAGCCGCATACAAACCATATAGTAAAAACAATCCGTAAATAAAAAAAATGTTATCTACAAGTGCAAAACCCAAATAAACTACCGAAAACACCGACAGTCCCCCTGCAAATACTTTTCTCTTTCCAAGTAAATCGGATAATTTCCCCATTGGATATGATGTAACGGCATAAACAATGTTGTACAAAATATACCCTACTATAGCCAGAATAGCGGAATGTAAGATATGCTGCGACTTTAATATGAGGAATACATCACTACTGTTAACAATTGAAAAGACCGTTAATAAAGATAATAAGGTTTTATATGATGATGGAGCGCCTTTCCAAAAATCAAAGTATTTAGACTTTATTCTCTCTTCTTTTTTTACAGGTTTGTCATTAACGAAAAAAAAAAAAAATACCGCCGCTGACGATGGGATAAAAGCAACTAAGTATATCAAAATATAATTAGCCGGATAATAATGTAAAAGAACTAATGCAACAGCAGGACCGATGACAGCGCCAAGCGTATCCATACCCCGGTGAAAACCGAAAATTGCTCCGGTATTATTTTTAGAGTAGCTTGCCAGTAATGCATCCCTCGGTGCTGTTCTAACACCTTTTCCAACTCTGTCTCCCAGTCTGGAAAATAAGACAACCGGAATGGTAGGGATAATTCCAGGCAGTGATTTGAATATTGCCGAAAGTGT
>CAJXGP010000515.1 GCA_913053915.1 uncultured Ignavibacteriales bacterium
AATATTAAACCAATTACAAATCAATATTTTCTGCCAAAAATAACACGAATATTACCGATAAGATATTAATGTAATTATATTGGGTATAACATACGATAGTCATATTAAATTATAATTGCGAAATTAAATCAGCCATTTCAATAGCTGTGAGAGAAGCATCCCAACCTTTATTCCCAGCCTTAGTTCCTGCTCTTTCAATTGCTTGTTCAATTGTATCGGTTGTAAGTACACCAAATATTACCGGTATGCTGTATTTTAAGGAAATTTGGGCGATTCCGTTACTCATGTTGCTCGAAATATATTCGAAATGAGGGGTAGCACCTCTTATAACGGCACCAAGACAAATAATAGCAGAGTACTTATTTGTAGCTGCTAATTTATCTGCAGTTAACGGAATTTCAAAAGCACCAGGAACTTTAACAATATCGATATTTTCTTCCGGGCAGTTGTGTCTATTAAGGCAATCGAGCGCACCTTCTAATAATTTTTGACCGATAAATTCATTGAATCTACTAACCACTATTGCAAATTTTCGATCTTTTGTAACTAATTTTCCTTCTATTATTATATTCATTTCTCTAACATCAGTTATAAAATGTTTATAGAATAATTTATTAAAACCCTAAGTTTTATATAATGATTAACAAGTTTGTTCCATTACATGAAAAATAATTCAATTTAGCAACCGGTTTACAAATCAACATTATTAAAAAATTACGCTGAATTTCTTATTAATTGTTGCCTCATAGTTTCTACAATTTGCATACTTGTAAAAAAAGTCCCAAAATTTTTGTCATCTTCACGTTTACCTCCATGAAAGTCAGAACCGCCGGATTCAAGAAGAAAATATTCATTAACAATCCCTCTGTAAAATCTCACGAGCTGTGGAGTGTGGGAGGGGTGAATAACTTCAATTCCGTCTACACCGGCTGAAATTAATTTTTTTAGAATATTTTCAGGCATATTACCCGGATGGGCAATGAAAGTTAAACCACCTGAATCATTAATAATTTTGAAAACACTTTGAGGTGATATATGTACTTTTTTTTCGTATGCCGGTCCGTTATTATCAATATATTTATTAAATGCTTCATAATAATTAGATACGATTCCTCTTTCCAACATCGCTTGAGCTATATGGGGTCTTCCGACAGCAGAATTTTTAGCGAACCTTAAAACATCTTCAATTGAGATAGAATGCCCCAAATTGTTTAGTTTATTTACAATTCTTATAGCTCTTTTAAATCTTTCTTCACGAAAGAACCTGAGATATCTTTCAAGCTCTTCATTGCCGGGTTCTATAAAATATGCTAGAATGTGTACTTCTCTATCTTCGATATCCGTACTTATTTCTACACCGGGTATAATATTAATACCGATTGTTTTACCAAATTCGATAGCTTCATTTATTGCGGCAAGATTATCATGGTCTGTAATACTAATTGTATCTATACCTTTTGATTTAGCTTTTAGTAAAAGTTCACGTGGGGAGCAAAATCCATCCGAGTAGTTCGTATGAGTATGTAAATCAACTTTTCCGTTCATTTGTTTGAGTTCAAAAAATATTGATTAGCTGAAGATTTCTTTAAACTTTTCATAATCAAGAATCCTTAATTTGGAACCTTCCAATTCTACAAGTCCCTTTTTAGCGAAAGAATGAAGAGTTCTGGAAATTGTTTCTCTGGAGGTACCTGCCATATTTGCGAGATCATGTTGATAGGGTAGTTTATCTATCTCAACCGTACCCTGTTTTATTTTACCGATATCATCGGCTAATTGTAAAATAACGGTTGCAACTTTTCCTTCAGCGTCTTTAAGCGAAAGTGATTTAATTTTCATGTCCGCAGAACGCAATCTTTGAGTCAGCTCTTGTAATAATGCCACCGCAATTTCAGGATAATTGTGGAGCAGTTCAAGGAAATCACTTCTTTGAATAATAAATAATTCGGAATCTTCCATTGCCGTAACATTAGCAGAACGGGTAAGTCCATCTAAGATAGCCATTTCGCCAAAAAAATCCGATTCTCCCAAAATAGTTAATATTACCTCTTTACCGTCGTCGCTTACACGAGATACTTTAACTTTTCCAGATGCAATAACAAAAAGAGCTGAGCCGGTTTCGTGTTCAAATAATACAACAGTATCTCTAGAAAAATTTTTTCTTATTCCGATGTCTGCAATCTTTTCTAAAGTTTTATCGTCTAAATCGGAAAAAATAGGTACATATTTAAGAAAATCGTTATTGTTATTACCTTGCATTTTTATCACCTCATTTGATAAATTGTTTAATTTATAATATATACTTGAAAGTGATGAAAGTCAACTTTAGATGAATCGAACCCTTATTTTTAGCTGTAATGTTTTGAAATTAACTTTTTACAAAACTTCTTATCAATTGATGAGTCCACTAAAAAAACTAATGAAAACCGTTAAAATGGTTCAGGTTTTTATTTTGGTCTCATTAACCCACGACTTAATCCATGGGTTAATAATAACTTAACAATTTTTTTTAACCGTTTTAACGGTTTATAAT
>CAJXGP010000516.1 GCA_913053915.1 uncultured Ignavibacteriales bacterium
GCAACACAACAATTGGATAGAATTGTGACTTATCAAGTCTATCCACAATCTCAAATAGCACCTTATCAGAACCATACATCTCAGCAGACTGATGCACAAAAAGAATATTGATCATTTCAATTTTTCAGTTTTGAATAATTCGCCCGCGGCCGAAAAATAACCTGATCGTTTTTCATGTAACACTTCCGAATTATTAATAATAGATTGCAGGGCAAAGGCAAGACCTCTGATGGTTAGTACAAAGGACATACCTAGTTGAACAAATAATACAGATAAGGGACCATAGAATTTTTTCGTGTAAATTAGATAAGACCTCATAGTACGCTTCAGTGCAAGTACCCCAATCCATGATTTACCAGATCCTTCATAATGAACTATTTCTGTATCTGGGATGAAATCAATACTATACCCCAGATCTCTTATACGCCTACAATAATCCACATCTTCTACATACATAAAATATTTTTCATTAAAATTGTTTAAATTTTACAAGGGAAAAATAAACTATTTTTATAGCCGGAGAAAATGATTTTTCATTAATCTCTAATCTTTGAAAGAGCAAAAATTACATGCAAATCTTTGAATACACAGATAAATTTGTTGATCGACATATCGGTCCCAATAACAATGAGATAAAGGAAATGCTTAAAGTTGTCGGAGTAGATTCATTAGAAACATTAATATCTCAGACAATCCCGGCTGAGATAAGATTAAACAAGAAATTAGATTTATCGAGACCTATCTCCGAATATAAATTTTTATCGAAGCTCAGAGAAATTGCTTCAAAAAATAGAGTGTATAAATCCTATATTGGAATGGGGTATTATCCGACAATTACTCCAAGTGTAATTCAACGTAATATACTTGAAAATCCAGGTTGGTACACTCAATACACACCTTATCAAGCAGAAATATCACAAGGCAGATTAGAAGCTTTATTAAATTATCAAACTATGGTGATAGATTTAACCGGTATGAGCATTGCGAATGCATCGCTTCTAGATGAAGGTACATCGGCGGCGGAAGCTATGACCATGTTTTACTTGATAAGAAAAAACAAAGATGCAAATGTTTTTTTTGTTTCCCAAGATTGCTTTCCGCAAACAATTGATGTATTAAAAATTAGAGCATTACCGCTTGGTATTGAAATCAAAATTGGGGATTATCATAAAACAGAATTAAATTCAGATATTTTTGGATTGTTGGTTCAGTATCCCGGTACGTCAGGTGAAATTGAAGATTATCGCAAATTATTCGCACTTGCGAAGGAGAAAAATATTTTCAAAGCAGTTGCTGCAGACTTATTAAGTTTAACATTATTGACCCCGCCGGGAGAATGGGGAGCAGATGTTGCAGTGGGCAGTACGCAAAGGTTCGGTGTTCCAATGGGATTTGGCGGGCCTCATGCAGCTTACTTTGCAACTAAAGATAATTATAAAAGACATATTCCGGGTAGGATAATCGGTGTTACAATTGATTCTAATAATGACCGTGCTTTCAGGATGGCTTTGCAAACTAGGGAACAACACATCAGAAGAGAAAAAGCTACTAGTAATATTTGTACTGCTCAAGTTCTTTTAGCAATTATTTCCGGCATGTATGCAGTTTATCATGGACCTAAAGGATTAAAAGCAATAGCTGAGAGAATTCACAAGCAAACTCAATTTTTAGACAAGGCGTTAAAATATCTTGGATATAATCAAATTAATAAATTCTATTTCGATACGCTTAGAATTAAATTTGAAAACAATTCAGGACAGCTTGTAAGTTTGATTAAAGAAAATGCATTAAAATCAAAAATTAATTTCTGTTATGAAAATGATAAAATAATTGGAATTGCATTAAATGAAACAACAGATTATGAAGATCTATTGGAAATAATAAAGGTATTTGCCGTAAGTTTGGAAAAAGAGTTGAATCAAAATGCATTAATTCAATTATCCGAAAATGTTAACATCAATTATCCCGAGCCATTTTTGAGAAAAAGTAAATTTTTAACTCACCCTGTTTTTAATACTTATCATTCCGAAACAAAAATGCTCAGGTACATGAAATTGCTTGAAAATAAGGACCTTTCTTTAGTTCACTCGATGATGCCTCTGGGCTCTTGCACAATGAAATTAAATGCCGCTACGGAAATGACAGGGATTACATGGTCTGATTTTGCAGATATTCATCCGTTTGCACCTCTCGATCAGACAAAAGGATTTTTACAATTGTTCAAGGAATTGGAGAATGATCTAACATCGATTACAGGACTGGCAGCAACAACTCTTCAACCAAATTCCGGTGCGCAGGGCGAATTTACCGGTTTAATGATCATTAGGGCATATTATAAAAGTTTGGGTGAAGATCAAAGAAATATTGTATTAATTCCGTCTTCGGCTCACGGTACTAATCCAGCCAGCGCCGTTATGGCTGGGATGAAAGTAGTTGTTGTGAATTGTGATGACAAAGGAAACATTGATGTTGATGATTTAAGGAAAAAAGCTGAATTAGAGTTAAAGAAATCCAGCGATAAATTAATTAAA
>CAJXGP010000517.1 GCA_913053915.1 uncultured Ignavibacteriales bacterium
CTCTTCTAGCTAATTCTTTCAATAACGGTCTGTCAAAGTTTGATAATTCGAGTAAAGTTAAATCGGTTGTTATTTTAAATAGCTTTTCGAAAAAGATTAACAAGCCGTAAGTAAGAGCAGGACTGATAAGTGCGTTGAAGCCCGCGAAAGATGTTTCGATCAATATTGATTCGGGTGTGGCAAATCTTTCTAAACCAAAAGCTAATATTACTACAATGTAACCTATTAAAATGAATAAAAAAGATCTGAAAATTTGTGACCTGTTTTTAATATCCCTAACGGAATAAACCGAAAGTGCTCCGGCAAATAAATTCATTACGGCAAACGTATAATCGTTACCGCGCAATGCACCGGTAATTAATACTATTATTACGGTACAGTAAAAACCAACGCGTGAATCAAAAATTATAGTTAAAAGCATTACCGAAGCAGGTATAAAAATCAAGAACTGAATGGGAGCATTAATTGAAACCTGATTTATCAAGAAAGTAATAAATGAAAGAAATATAAAGTTTATTGATAATATAATAATCTTCAGATTGTCGTTATAAATTTTCTTTCTGAAAAGAAATAAGTATATCGTTAGTAAAGAAAGTAAAAATGCTATATGTAGAATTTTTCCGAGAAATTGAAGATAGTAACTGTCACTGCCTAGTTTTTCCCCTTTAGATATTTTATAGGATTCTATTTTAAGCTTTGTTTCTTTGGTTATTCTATCGTGTTTCGCTATTATCCTTTCATTTTTATTGACGATTCCACTGTATTTTGAAACTAGAATTTTCGCATGGTTGATCTCCTGTTGTGTTAAATTACGGCTATAAAGAACATCGGGAACAATAAAGTGAGTTGTATATTCTACCATTAAACTATCAACATTCAGCGGATAACCCAATTGTATTATCTCATTTTGAACTTTCTGTTTTGCTTCTTCAACATTCAGCATATCTTTTATCGGAATAATTCTATCAACATTGCCCACACGAATTGATATACTATCTTTAAGTTCTTTTTCAGGGGGTTTATTAATTATTCCTTTTTTATAAATGTTGCGTAATATATCACGAACTTTGGTGAAAAAGATTTTAACCGGTATTGTTTTACTCGGAAGCATAAATTGATCATACTTCCTCATGTTTTCTAAGGTAATAAATGATTGTGTTGTTAAGAAAGTCGGATTTAAATTTTGAAGCGAATCGACATTAAGAACACTATCTATTATTTTTAATACGAAACCGTCATAACGTTTTAACGAATCCATAATCATTAGGATTCGACCTTCCTTTTTTAGAAATACAGGATAAACACTCTCCTCAGCAGTTTTTAATTCTTTCTTATATACTTTCGGATCTTTAAGCACGGGAAATGTAAATTGTGCGATAAGATCGGAATGTATCCAAATTGAGCCAACCGATACTTTCGATTCGATTGACTCCCCCTTTGGAAACATCAATGCAATAAGAACAACCGTAATTATCCCAATTATTAATTTAAATTTTGAACTATATCTCAATTTAGAATCTTTTTTTTCAGCCATCGATTATCGCCTAAAGATTATATTCTCAATTGATAAAAAATTAGCATCTATACTTGTTATCCGGTAAATAAAACAATAGTTAATTCCATTTTCTTTTCAGAGATTATTATTATTATTTTTAATAATGCATGAAAATTTGAGCTTTTCAGTTTAAACTTGTGTTAAAAGTATAACATATAATTAATATAATAAATAATGAGCTAAAATTATCCGTAATATTTAACAATAATGCTCTAAATATTCAAAAGTAATGGAATTTTCGGAATTCACTTTATTACTTTTTTCCAACCGGCATTGGATAAATTTATATAAATCACTATCGTAGAAACAATAGCGGCTATTAAATAATAAATAGCCGAGAGATAATCTTTGAATATCAATTTTCCTACCCCAAATAATATTGAATAAACAAGAATAACACCGAATAACCAATTCATGAACATTTGCAAAAATCCGGTATCGCTTTGAACTTCCGGCAGTTTATCGGATATCTTTTTCCAAAGTACTCCTCCCGGATGAATGTTTCTATAAAATGAAAATAAAACTTTTTCATCGGTCGGTTTAGTTAAGAACGTAACAATTAACCAAACAATCGTTGTAATTGAGACCAAGTAATATAATGATATCGGAAAAGCTATATGGTATATTTCCATAAAAGGTAATACCAAAAAAGGGGCAATCAATGCCGATATTTCAGACCACGCATTTATTCGCCACCAAAACCATCTTAATATTAAAACCAAACCCACACCGGCACCGGTTTCCAAAATAAATTCCCAAGCGCCGGAGATACTTCCAATAAAAAGTGTAATGATAATTGAAACAATCATTAACAATATTGTTATAATTCTGGAGACTTTAACGTAATGCTTTTCATCTTTTCCGGGCTTCATAAAACGCCTGTAAAAATCGTTAAGTACGTAAGAGCTGCCCCAGTTGAGTTGAGTTGATATAGTACTCATATAAGCTGCAAAAAAGGCTGCAACCAA
>CAJXGP010000518.1 GCA_913053915.1 uncultured Ignavibacteriales bacterium
AAGGTTATCCCATTTATTAGATGAACACCCAAAGATACTCAGGCTGATCGAAAAAATTTAGTTGCCAAATCTTGATAAATAGAATTTGAGCCGGCAAGTTCGAGTGATATTCTCATCATATTAAGGCAATACATAGCCATCCAACTGGTAGCATCCGATTGTTCTATGAATCCGCCTGTCGGCAGCACAGAGCTTCTATCGAAAACACCGATATTATCAAGCCCGAGGAAACCACCCTGAAAAATATTCCGGTTATCTTTGTCCTTTCGATTTACCCACCAAGTAAAATTCATCAGAAGTTTGTGATAAACAGATTCGAGAAAACGTAGATCGCCTTTCCCATTATTATTTTTTTTATCAATTTTATATACTCGCCATGCAGCCCATGCATGAACCGGCGGATTCACATCGTTAAAATTCCATTCATAAGCCGGTAACTGACCGTTAGGATGCATATACCATTCACGCGTAAGAAGAATCAATTGTTTTTTTGCAAAACTTGCGTCAACCATAGCCAGCGTTATACAATGAAATGCTAAATCCCATTGAGCATACCAAGGATATTCCCATTTATCAGGCATCGAAATTATATCAGCATTAGTTAAATGGAACCAATCCGAATTTCTACCTTTTTTCCTTTCAGGTGGAGGTGTCGGCTGTGCCGGATCGCCGTTTAACCATTGCGGAACATCATAATAATAAAACTGTTTATTCCATAACATACCGGCAAATGCCTGCCTTTGAATATTTTTTAAATCAATATCTTTTAGTTTCTTTTGCAATTCATTGTAAAATTCATCGGATTCATTTTTCCTTTTACTTAATATTCCGTTAAAAGATTTAAATGGTGAGTGTAGTAATTTTTTGGTAAGCCTTAATCTTATTTTAATAGATTTTCCGGCATCTATTTGCAATTTATAAAGAAGAGCGCTTTTAGTTCCGGTAAGTTTTGGATTGACCGAATCCTTCTTACCATGTATTATATAATCATTGATACCGTCTTTAAAATAATCGTTCGGTGAGTCAACATTAAAAAGTTTTTTTGTGTTGGTATCATTATCACAAAACAATAGTTCAGGATCATTTTCATAATAAAAATGATAGTCTTTTAATTTTTTATGTTCAATTTTCAGTTCATGCGGATGGATACAATTAATTTCCGGTTTGTAAGAATCGTAGCCCCACGCCCAAGTATTTCTAAACCACAACTGAGGAATCAAATGAATAACGGCATTTTCCTTACTTCTATTAAAGGCTATGATATTAATCAAAATATCTTCCGTAGAAGCTTTTGCATATTCTATGAAAACATCCAAATATTTATCATCGTCAAATCTGCCCGTATCGATCAGTTCATACTCAGATTGAAGTTTACCTCTAGTATGATTTATCTTCCGCAATAAATCATAAGGAAATTCTTGGAGTGGATATTTATATAAAAATTTCATGTAAGAATGGGTAGGAGTATTATCCAAGTAGTAGTAATATTCTTTTACATCTTCGCCATGATTTCCTTCATTATTATCCAGGCCAAACAGCCTTTCTTTTAGAAAAGGATCCCTACCGTTCCAAAGAGATAGAGAAAAACACAGCAGTTGGTCTTTATCACTTATACCGCCAATACCATCTTCGCCCCATCTATATGCTCTACTCCGGGCTTGTTCAAAATCGAAGTATTTCCATGCATCTCCGTTGAAGCTGTAATCTTCTCTGACCGTTCCCCATTGACGTTCCGCTAAATATGGTCCCCATTTTCTCCAATCTGTCTTTTTCATATTTGAATTGTAGAGTCTTTCCTTTTCCATAGACATAATTTATCCTCATAATTACAGATTAATCATTTTTTTAAATATTTTATAATGTTATAATTGTTATTATTAATATATTTTTATAAATAAGTTTAATTAAATATTATTAAATAATAATTTTTATTATACAATTTATTCGTTTTCCCAAAGATTCAAAAAATTTATTTTCTATCGTAAGTCAAAATTGATATTGTCAAAATGAAAAATTCATATTAAAAATACAACAATATCAAAAACAAATTTTTAAAATTATTCATACATATTTTGTTAAAAAATATATTTAAAATTTTATTAATTTCTTTAACAAGTTTTCTAGTTTTTTCTTCAGACTTGTCAATTTTTTTTGGAATTTCCTTAGCTTTCACAATAAATTTTTTCGCTTCAGATTTCCCTCCATCTTTCATAAGTTGATTAATTTTTTCACTAATTTTATTTCTCTCCGATCTTAAATCATCAGCTTTCTTTTTCTCCTTCCTCCATTTTGCATCAAGTTCAATAACTCTATCAACAAGTTCAATTTTCTCCTCCTGAAACTTCTTCCGAATATTTTCTTTTACAAGTTTAGGACTCTCTCTAATAAGTTTAATATCTATCATTTACTACACCCATAATTTATTTCCATAAAAGAAAACAGCCAATAATATATTTAAATCTATCTTTCCAAAGCTAAATGGCATGCAAACTTGTCACTATTTTAAAATTT
>CAJXGP010000519.1 GCA_913053915.1 uncultured Ignavibacteriales bacterium
GATATTAAAAGTATAATTTATGATTTGGGTGATTTGGTAAATAATTTTAGTGGAAAAAAGGTTTTAATAACAGGATACAAAGGTTTTTTAGGATCCAATTTTACAGCATTGTTTTATGTTCTAAATAATGAAGTATTAGATAAAAAAGCAGAACTGTACTGTATGGATAGCGATATTGTCAAGCTTGATGATGTAGTATCCGAATTCACCAATGATTTTATAGTAATCCATGGAAGTGGTGTCGATGACCTTCCTATAATGGATTTTAATTATATAATTCATTGCGCAGGAATAGCATCCCCTACATATTATCGAAAATTTCCACTGGAAACAATCGAAGTAAACGCGATAGGTTACTTGGAGATGCTTAATAAAATCAATCATGATACACTTGATGGATTTTTATATTTCAGCACTAGTGAAGTTTATGGAGATCCTGATTCTAAGAATATACCAACGAATGAAAATTATAGGGGAAATGTATCTTGTACGGGGCCTCGGTCATGTTATGATGAATCAAAAAGACTCGGTGAAACTATTTCAGTTGCATTTGCGCAACAAAAGAATCTACCAATAAAGATAGTAAGGCCATTTAATGTTTATGGCCCATTTATGAGACTAAATGACAGAAGGGTTATTCCAGATTTAGTTAAATTTGCTTTGGAAGAAGGGGGAATAAAGTTATTTAGTGACGGATCACCCACAAGAGCATTTTGCTATGTTTCTGATGCTTTAACAGGATTTATTAGGACTTTACTCTTGGGTAAAGTTGCCATGCCTTACAATATTGGCAATGATAGCGAGGAAATAAGTATGTGGAATCTAGCTCAGATTATTTCTAAGATTTTAGGAAATATTAAAATTGAAAAAGCAGTTAGTGTTGAAAAAGACTATCTTATTGATAATCCTCAACGAAGATGCCCAGTAATAGAAAGAGCAAAAAGTGAACTAAATTATTATCCTTGTGTATCAGCTGAAGAGGGTATTGAAAGAGTAATTAAATGGTATAAAGAAATATATTTTTAAAATTTAGATGGACTAAAATGAAAATTGCAATTTTTGGAACAGGATATGTGGGATTAGTTTCAGCCATAGGGTTGGCAAATACAGGTAAAAAAGTTGTTTGTATTGATAATGATATTGAAAAGGTTAATAAAATAAAAAATGGTATTGCACCAATTTATGAACCTGGCTTAAATGAATTATTGGCTAACAATAAAGAATTATTGGAAGTAACTTCAGATGCCAACAAAGCCATAAAAGTTTCTGATGTGATTGTAATAGCTGTGGGTACACCATTTGATGGAAGGCATATTGATTTATCCTATATTAAACAAGCAGCAAAAGAAATTGGGCAAGCAATTAAGGACATTAATAAATACAGAGTTGTGGTTGTTAAGAGCACGGTTGTACCTGAAACTACAATGGGAGTCGTTAAGCCTATTGTATTAGAATATTCTGGTAAGAATGAAGCTGAAGTTGGTTTCGCCATGAATCCAGAGTTTCTAAAAGAAGGAAGTGCGGTTGTTGATTTTATTAATCCCGATAGAATTGTTTTGGGAGTTTCATCTAAAAGGGTGGAAAACATTTTACGCAAAGTATATGATGGATTTGGTAATTCAACCATATTTGTTACCAATCCAACAACTGCAGAAATGATTAAATATACTGCGAATTCATTTTTAGCACTTACTATTTCGTATGCAAATGAAATAGCAAGAATTTGTGAAACTTTACCAGGTGTTGACTCCGAAGAAGTATTTAAGGGGGTTATACTTGATAAGCGTTTTTCTCCGTTAATTGGAGAAAAAAGGATTACACCGCAATTGGCAACATATTTGCGAGCTGGAATTGGATTTGGGGGCAGCTGTTTTCCAAAAGATGTAAAAGCTTTACATGCATTTTCTGCTGATTTTAAAGTTGATGGAAAACTTTTAGAAGGGCTCCTTTATATCAATGAAACACAGCTTAAGCATGTTTTTAAAATCGGAATAAATAATTTTAGAGGTAAAGTAAAACGAATAGCAATTCTTGGAACTGCATTTAAACCCAACACGGATGATATCAGAGAATCCCCAGGAGTTAAACTTGCCCAAATGGCTTTAGACAATGGTATTCAGGTTTCAGCCCATGATTATATTGCATTACAAAACACAAAAAACTTGTTGGGTACGCAAATTGAATATTATGAAAATCCAATAGAGGCGATTAAAAATGCTGATGTTATTTATGTTACAACTATTTGGCAACAATATAAAACAATATCTGATAAGGAATTTGAAAAAAACATGAAAAATAATGCTATAATGGTAGATACACGCTCTCTTTTTAAAGAAAGAAAAGTTAAAAAATGGCGATACAGAGTTGGTGTAGGGAAATAGTATGATTATAAGATTTAGGAAAAAAATTAATGTGGATTTTTGAAATAAATTAATGTAAATAAAACTTATAAATTAATGTGTAAATTTGGCCTTGAAATTATATCTGTTTTCAGTGG
>CAJXGP010000520.1 GCA_913053915.1 uncultured Ignavibacteriales bacterium
ATACAAGAATATTGAAAACTTTGCAAAACAAATGGGAAATGATTTTTATCCGGCAGGTCGCGGAATAGGGCATCAAATTATGTGCGAAGAAGGTTACGCATTTCCCGGAACTTTTGTAGTTGCTTCGGATAGCCATTCAAATATGTACGGCGGTATCGGATGCCTTGGTACGCCGGTAGTAAGAACAGATGCTGCGGCTTTATGGGCAATTGGAAAAACCTGGTGGCAAATTCCACCCGTTGCAAAAGTTAATTTAATTGGGGAATTACAACAAGGTGTTACCGGTAAAGATGTAATAATTTCACTTTGCGGTTATTTTAATAATGATGAAGTATTAAATCATTTTATTGAATTTTCAGGTGAAGCAATCAAAATATTGTCGTTAGATCAGCGATTAACCATAGCCAATATGACAACGGAATGGGGCACACTCGGCGGTCTTTTCCCTATTGATGAAATTACAATCGGATGGCTTCGCGATAGAGCGGATTTTATACAATCGCGCGGTTTGGCCGGAGTAGCTTCCGATAAATTAGGAAACGGCATTCATCCTCGTATGAATCATTACAGAATAAACGAACTTGAAAAGAATATCAATTCATTCCTTCCCGATAAAGATGCGTTTTATGCCAAAGAGCTTACATTGGATTTAAATACAGTTGAACCTTTTGTTTCAGGACCCGATACCGTAAAAGTAATGTTACCCGTTTCGCAAATAGAAAAAAATAAAATTAAAGTTGACAAAGCATATCTCGTTTCTTGTGTAAACAGTCGTGTTGAAGATATTGCTCAAGCGGCAAAAGTAGTTAAAAATAAAAAAGTTGCCGGACATGTTAAATT
The DNA here is from genome assembly GCA_913053915.1 of uncultured Ignavibacteriales bacterium. The sequence goes on from CAJXGP010000520.1 coordinate 841, forward strand.
TTATATTGCCGCAGCATCAAGTGAAATACAAAAAGAAAGTGAAAACAGAGGCGACCGGCAAATATTATTAAATGCCGGAGCAATTTCATTACCACCGGGATGCGGGCCTTGTATCGGTTTGGGGACAGGGTTATTGGAAGACGGTGAGGTCGGTATCTCCGCTACCAACAGAAATTTTAAAGGCAGAATGGGATCTCCCAATGCAAAAGTTTACTTGGCTTCTCCAGCCGTTGTTGCCTATTCGGCAATAAAAGGTTTTATTTCTTCTCCATTTAAAGTTAAACAGGAAAATATTAAAGCTAAAATAAAAACCAATATTAAACCGGAAAAGGAAACGAAAGAAACGGTTATTATCAAAGAATTTCCAAAAACTATCGAAGGTAAATTGATTTTTTGCCCTCAAGATAATATGAATACCGATGGAATTTTCCCCGGTAAATATACCTATTTGGATGATTTTACACCTGAAGATCAAGCTAATGTAGTAATGGAAAATTACGATCCCGACTTTAAAAATATTGCCGATAAAGGAGATATTCTAATCGGTGGATATAATTTTGGAACCGGCAGTTCACGCGAACAAGCCGCAACTGCACTAAAATATAAAGGTATTCAATTAGTAATTGTCGGGTCGGTAAGCGCTACATACAAAAGGAATGCTTTAAATAACGGCTTTCTTGTGCTTGAAATTCCGGAATTAGTAGATGACTTAAAATCAAAATTTAATCCGGATGCTCTTACAATTAATTTAAAAATTTTAACTAAAAAAAAATGCAGTAAATTTTGAAAATTCTGAAATTTCAGTTGACGGTAAATTGTATTCCTTTAATCCGCTTGGAGTTGCCGCTCAGGAGTTAATTGTTGCAGGCGGATTGGAAAATTGGGTTAAGAAAAATTTATAGAAATTAAATAAAAACTATCTGTCAATATTCTTTATGAAAATTGGTACTGTTCATAAAAATTAGGAAAAATGAAAATGGATGAAACAGTTATTGATTTGTCGCCTTTAAATCAGGGTTACAAGAAAAAAGATCTTTTTTTTACTTTTTACTTTATTTTATTCGGAGCACTTGAATTTATTATTTCTATTAATGGAAAATCTACAATATTAAAAATAGAGTTTTGGTTGTCGATTTTTATTTTCTTAGGCGGTATTATCAGTCTACTTTACAACTTGAAACAAAAAAAACTTGTAACCGAATATAAGCTGAAGCTTTCAAGTAATAAAATTGGATACAGAACTTCTAAAAAAAATTTTGCTTTGATTAATGTTGATAATCTGCAAAGTATCACCAGAAATGGCTATGCAGCGCTTTATATAATGATCTTTCTTGTCAATGGGTCGAACAATCAAATCTAATCCTTTAGTTTGTGCGGCGACCATTGGATTTCTCCTAGCCTGACCTATGGTATAAGAACGTTCAGGTGCTAAATATACACTGTCACCTACGGGCCAATTGAATACGAAAGGATCGTTGTTCTTGATGCTGGTGATTTTGGGTAATCGGTAGTAGGGCAGAGAAGGAGATGTAAAGTAAGACTCTATATTTAAAACTGGGATGCGATTATGTAATAAAGGAACTTGCAAAACGGTCATAGGCGTTCTCATCCCGTAATGTATTTTGCTAACAAAAAGATAATCACCTACGAGTAAAG
>CAJXGP010000521.1 GCA_913053915.1 uncultured Ignavibacteriales bacterium
CAGTCATTAATCCAAAATTAATCATAGGTATTTTAGTTCGCGCAATCGCATTCAAAATATCTCTTTCAACATTATAAGGACGTAATTTTTTCAATCTTTCAATTCAATTTTAATCGAAAAATTATTTAACAATGGGTAAATAAAATTATGTTTGAATTTATTAAAAGAATTTTTGTTACTTCCGCACCATCCTCCACAATTAAGGTTAAAACTCCTCCTAAAAAAATCTCCGATGATGAAAAACTTAGCTTTGCCATATGTCTTTTACTAGTAGATATCGCAAAAGCCGATGATAATTTTTCAGATGAGGAGAGAAAATATATTACTCAAATGATGAAAAATATGTACAATCTTGATGATGGCACTTTCAATAAATTTATAACTATCTCTGAAGAAAACCTTAAACAAAACGACAGTATCTATGAATACACCACGTTGATAAATAAAGATTTCACAAACGAAGAAAAATTCGAATTAATTAAAAAGTTGTGGCAGTTAATCTTTATAGATCAAAATATGGATATTTATGAGGAACATTTGGTAAAGAAAATAGGCGGTTTACTTGATGTCGAATACCGGACTATTATTGCTGCAAAGCTTATTGTAAAAGAAAAATTAAATGCTGAATAAATGATACGTCCCTAGAAAGATCGCATTCAAATTCTCTAGAAGTGAATGTTTAAGTAAATCAAAGTTATTTCAAAAAGATAGTACCTTTTTAAAGAAGACTCGCAGATAAAAAGATTTACTCTTATGTTTCAAAAAGATCATATTATTAATCTTACTTCGCTAAGCCTGATTGAGATAATCAGCTCGTTATATGTATTTAACCTGACGCCACTATGTCAGGTCTTAGATATAAACTTCCGGAGGTGAGCAGGCAATCTATTATAAGATTGCCCGTCACTTGCGTTTCTCACAATGGCAATCAAGAACCGCTCAATTTAGATATTCATCGTTTTGTAGAAATTCCAGGATAAGTTAAGATTTCATCTATTCGAGAAATCAGACAATTGGGATTTGCTTTGCTCAATGATTCTCCGGTACGATATCCGTATAAAACACCGCAAGTTTTTGTACCTGCATTTTTACCGCATTTAATATCAATTTCGGTATCCCCAACCATTAAGGTTTCAGCAGGTAAAACGGATACTTCATTACAAATATGCAGCAAAGGATCGGCAGAAGGTTTATCGGCAATACCGTCTCTTCTTCCCATTATATATGTGAAAAATTTTTTTAGTTCAAAATAATTTATAATTTTATCGGCTTGTTCCTGTCCTTTAGTAGTAAGCAGTGAAATTTTAATGCCATCCTTCATAAGTTTTTCAAGGGTTTTTAATAACCCCGGATAAAATGTCGATTCATTAATAAAATCAAAGTAGTGATTTTTATAAATATCGATAAACTCATCAAAATCGTTTACAGGTATGTTCAATTCACGGAAAATATCTATAAAGTGATGCCCCATCATTCCGTAAAAATCATTTTCGTTAATAATTCCCGGGATATTAAGTATCTGCAAAGTTTTTAACGTAGTTTTAAATATCGTTTTATAAGAATTTATTAATGTACCGTCAAGATCAAATACTATAAGTTTTATAGTGCTGTAATTTTTCATTTATTATTTTTATTAATGAAGCATATCTAATAGGTTATATTAAATTTTTCAAAGTATGAATATAAAAAAAATCAAAGCTTTTTCATAAGATAAATACCTATTTAGAGGATTCTCATTATGGTTATAAATTTTTTATCAAAGATAATTTCTATGTATTGACTTGATAGTAAGGATAAAACCGAATCGTTCTTTTGCTTTTGAGGTTACTACTTTAGCTGTAAGAAAATATCAAAGCCAAGCTGTTCACTTATTGGTTTATCGAAGTTCGGAGACAATCATTATTAATAAATAAAGAAAATAATATTTCAGCAAAATTTTTTTGTATTATGCTAATTTCTTATATTTATAAGAATTAATATAACGTTGTTGACTTTAAAGAATTTAAAATGAATCCCTTAAACAATTCCCGATTATCAGGATAAAAATAAATTGACCGATGAAACTTAAGAAAACTAATAAAAAGCCCTCACAATTAGGAAAAATTATTGATGGAATGGCCAACGGTCACGAAGATTATTTTTTTTGGACGGTAAAAGCCGGGCATGACGCGGATGAAATTTACTATTTGGATTCAGTACTAAAAATAACAGGGTACGATCCCGGTGAAATTAAACATTTCCCTGTTTTCGACAATTCTTTTGTTTATGAAGAAGATTTACCGGCGGCTAAAAGAAATTTTTCGGATTTTTTAAGCGATTTAAAACAAGAAAGTACAACGCTTATATATCGTATTAAAAGAAAAGACGGGAAAATTACTTGGATAAAGGAAAATATATCGATTAAAAGGGATGAGAAAGGTAAATCTGAAAATCTTTATGCTATTGTATGTGATATCACCCGATTAAAAGAAAAAGAAATTAC
>CAJXGP010000522.1 GCA_913053915.1 uncultured Ignavibacteriales bacterium
CCGATGAAGTTAAATTAAAAAGCGGTTTTGTATTTGAATTAGAAAACGCATGTTTTCAGGGTAGCAATGTACTTAGCGGTTCAGCCCGGGGTGTGGTTGTCAATACAGGTATAAAAACATACTTCGGAACTATTTCGGAAAAACTAGCGGAAAAAAGAGTTGAAACGAGCTTTGATAAAGGTGTAAAGTCATTCATGTGGCTTATGATCCGCTTTATGGTAGTTATGGTTTTTGCCGTTTTTATGATTGTCGGAATTACAAAAGGAGATTGGATTGAAGCATTATTATTTGGGTTATCAATTGCAGTGGGTCTTACCCCTGAAATGCTGCCGATGATTGTTACAGTCAATCTCGCCAAAGGTGCATTGACAATGTCAAAAAAGAAGGTAATTGTAAAACAATTATCTTCAATTCAAAATTTTGGTGCTATAGATATTCTCTGTACGGATAAAACCGGAACATTAACACAAGATAAAGTTGTGTTGGAAAAACATGTTGATATTACCGGAGATGTAAGCCGTGATGTACTTCAGTATGCATACTTAAATAGTTTTTATCAAACCGGATTAAGAAATTTAATAGATCGTGCCGTTTTAGCACACATCGAATTAAATGTTGAAGGACGATGCAAACTGGTAGATGAACTTCCTTTTGATTTTCAAAGAAGAAGAATGTCCGTTATAGTTGAGTATGAAGGATATCATGTTTTAATTTGCAAAGGAGCTGTTGAAGAGATTTATTCCGTTTGTTCAAATTATCAGGTGGATGATGAAATATATCCGCTTATAGATATGATGCACGATGATCTTTACGAAGAAGTAGAGACTCTTAATAATAATGGTTATCGTGTTCTTGCTATTGCCTACCGTGAATTCCCTTCGTTAAAAAATTCATTTTCCGCAGATGATGAAAAAGGATTGACCCTGCTCGGTTATATTGCATTTTTCGATCCGCCAAAAGATTCTGCCGCTGCAGCTATCAATAGTTTGCAAAGTATCGGCGTGAAGGTTAAAATTTTAACGGGTGATAATATGCTCGTAACTAAAAAAGTTTGTAAAGATGTAGGACTTCAAGTTAAGCATGTTATTATAGGTGAAGAGTTAAGCAAATTAACGCCGGAAGAATTTTCTAAGACTGTACAACAATTTAATATATTTGCAAAACTCTCACCGTTTCAAAAAGAGAAGGTTATATCATCGCTTCGACAATCAGGGCATGTAGTCGGATACATGGGCGACGGAATAAATGATTCACCTTCATTGCGAGCTGCAGATGTTGGAATATCAGTCGATTCGGCAGTCGATGTGGCAAAGGAAAGTGCCGATATTGTACTTCTGGAAAAAAGCTTATTAGTTCTTGAAGACGGAATAATTGAAGGACGTAAGGTATTTGCCAATATCGTCAAATATATCCGTATGAGTGCAAGTTCCAATTTTGGAAATATGTTTAGTGTGGTAGGTGCCAGCTATTTATTTCCGTTTTTACCAATGCGCCCTGTTCAAATACTACTGAATAATTTATTGTATGATTTTTCCCAAACCGGAATACCTACCGATAACGTTGATAAAGGAATTGTTTTAAAACCTCTTAAATGGGAAATCAATAACATAAAACGATTTATGATTTTCATCGGACCGTTAAGTTCTATTTTCGATTACGCTACGTTTGCTTTAATGTGGTTTTTCTTCGGAGTAAGTCAGTTCTTAAATCCTTCTACCTCAATCATCCAAAAAGAACTCCTTGAAAAGTTGTTTCAAACAGGCTGGTTCGTTGAGTCTCTTTTAACTCAAACTTTGATCGTACATATCATACGCTCCAGAAAAGTCCCTTTTTTCGGCAGTCATGCTTCATTATCAATGACTTTAACAACATTATTCATAATGCTAATAGGCGCTTGGCTTCCCTATTCTCCTTTTGCTGAAACTTTTGGTTTAGTACCTCTCCCGGCAATTTATTGGATTTGGATCATTAGCTTTTTAATTTTTTATGCGATTATCACACATCTAGTTAAAGTATGGTTTTTTAAAAAATATGGAGGTAATTAACTATGGACAGTTTATTAGATGCACTTCAAGAAGGACGTTTATTCGAATTACCTGAAAATGATAAATTTCACGCACTTCAGTTTTTAGCGCATATCATTGAAGCAATTCCTTCTGTTCCAAATGGAACTGATGTTGAAGGCTTAGTTTTAGCTCGTGAGAAAAATACAGTTAGTGCATTAGGGAAAAGTTTTGCATGCCCACACGCGCGTGTCCCTTATGACGAAGATTTAATCTGTTCGATAGGCTGGAGCCCTGAAGGGATTGAGTACGGGGCTTCTGATCATCTTCCGGTTTATATTATAATAATGTATTTGGTACCCGACAATCAAAGGAACCACTATTTAAAGGAAATTTCCATTCTTGCAAAAGTTTTACAGAGCAGCAATAATCTAGCTCCGATTCATAATGCCTCAGATTTAAATACTGTCAGAAA
>CAJXGP010000523.1 GCA_913053915.1 uncultured Ignavibacteriales bacterium
GATTTAGTAAACGAAAATATATTTTAGTAAATAGTATAACAATAAAATTTTTTAAAGGAGATTTAACCTCAAAATTGAGTTCTTCAAATTTTTTTATTGCAATCTCAGAAAACTTTAGGGAAAATAATTTTTTATTTTTAATTTGATTTACTATTTTTGCCGAGTTAATCATAAAAAATGATAATCAATTATATTTCATTCAATATAGACACTTTGTTATATTTAAAATCCATCTGAATTTTTAATTTAACCAACGGAAGGACGCATTAAATTAAAGTGAGATCAATTAAAGTTGACACTACCATTTTTTTTCATATCTGATCTTTTAATACGAAAGCGATGGTCTATCAACATTATTAACACAATAATCTAACCGGTGAACAAAATGAAAAATAAATCTTTTTTATCATTCGTAATTTTAATCATATTCCTCTTAGGAAACTTATCCTTTGCACAAAAAGAAGGAAAATATAATCCGCATAAAGCATTTGATCCCCTGTTCGACAATAATCCGGGCACCGTTTATAGAAGCGGTAGCGGACAACCGGGTCCGGCTTATTGGACAAACCGTGCAGATTACAAAATTGCCGTAAATTTAAATACAGAGAATAAATCAATCGCCGGAAAGGAAACAATAACTTATACTAATAATAGCCCTGATAATTTATCTTTTTTATGGTTGCAATTAGATCAAAACCGGTTTAAGAAAAATTCACGCAGTGCATTAACTTCATCGCCTTCGCTTGGCTCTAGAAAGTCATTTAATGGCGGTTTTGATATTAAATCGGTAAAAATAGATTTTGACGGCGATATATCAAAAGCAGATTATATTATTACCGATACTCGAATGCAAATTCGACTTCCCAAAATATTAAAAGCTAAAGGAGGGCAGATAAAAATATTGATTCAATATTCTTTTAATCTTGCTCCTCACGGTATGGGACGCTCAGGCTGGATGAAAACCAAAAACGGTATTATTTATGAAGCTGCACAATGGTACCCCCGGATGGCTGTTTATGATGATATAGTCGGTTGGAATAATCTCCCGTTTTTAGGCGCCGGTGAATTTTATCTTGATTACGGTAATTTTGATTTTACAATTGATGTGCCGTGGGATCAAATAGTTGTTGCTTCAGGGAAATTGCAAAACCCGAATGATGTTCTGACCAATACGGAAATTGAACGATTGAATGAAGCACGAAAAAGCAATAAAACAATTTTCATTCGTAAAGCTGATGAAATTACCAACCCTAATACGCGCCCGGTACAAAAAGGAAGATTGAAATGGCATTTTAAAATAAACAACAGTCGGGATGTTTCATGGGCATCTTCGAAAGCATTTATATGGGACGCCGCTAAGGTAAATTTACCGAGTAAAAAAGCATTCTTGGCTATGTCGGTTTATCCAATTGAAAGCGCAGGCGATTCGGCATGGGGCAGATCAACCGAATATTTAAAAAGCAGTATTGAAATTTTCTCAAAGCACTGGTATGAATATCCTTATTCATCGGCGGTTAATGTAGCCGGTCCGGTTGGGGGAATGGAATATCCTGCTATTGTATTCTGCAGTTGGAGGGCGAAAAGAAAAAGCTTATGGATGGTTACAGATCATGAAATAGGACATACATGGTTTCCGATGATCGTAGGCTCGAATGAACGTGAAGATGCATGGATGGATGAAGGATTTAATACATTCATTGATATTTATTCGTTTCAAAAATTTAATAACGGTGAATATGCACCTAAAAGAGATGCTGAATATGCTCCTAAAGGCGGTAATCCTGCAAAGGAAATTGTCCCGCTATTTTTAAATAAGAAAGTCCCGCCGATTATTTCTTACGCCGATGCAATCCCCGGGCAATACCTTCATCCGTTGGAATATTATAAAACCGCACTCGGTCTTGTACTTCTTAGAGAATATATTTTAGGGCATAATCGTTTTGATTATGCTTTCAGAACTTATATAAAACGATGGGCATTTAAACATCCCACACCCGAAAATTTTTTCAGAACGATGAATGATGCTTCCGGAGAAAACTTAAATTGGTTCTGGAAAGGCTGGTTTGTTAAAAGATGGAAACTTGATCAGGCTATAGACGGTGTTAAATATATTGATAATGACCCTTCAAAAGGAAGTCTGATTACAATTGAAAATAAAGATCAATTGGTAATGCCGGTCACCGTAAAAGTGATTGAATCAAACGGGAATAGCGGAGTAGTAAAATTACCGGTGGAAATTTGGGAACGCGGCGGTAAATTTACTTTCAAATATAAGTCAACTAGTCTGCTCAATTTGATAATTATCGATCCCGAACAGCAATTACCGGATGTAAACGAATCTAATAATATTTGGTCATCGGGTAGAAATGTGAGCACAAAATAAATTAATGTTCTAATTTTCATACCCGTTGTCTGAAACTTTTGGCTCTATTCTAAATATGGATTGATTTAAGTATAGCACCATAAATTATTTGGGAT
>CAJXGP010000524.1 GCA_913053915.1 uncultured Ignavibacteriales bacterium
TAGGGGGTTGGATAGAACAACTTATCCCACCCTTTCAATATTTAATAAATGTATAAACTATTATTCCATTCCCTAAATTGAGCAAAAACGTTTTCCGTTAAATTATTCATTATATTTTTGAAATAAATTAAAACCTACCGAATTCCGGTGCATACATAAACTCAAACTAAAACGACCGGATTTTTACATTGTGATTTAACCAAAAGCGGGAGATTACCGGTTCAACTTATTACCTGCTCAGAGCGGCAAGCTGCAAACATTATTTTATGTTATTTAGCTTTGCTGTCATTAAGTCATTTGGCTACGCCGGCATTAAGTCGGTTATTGTTTCGTGTCTGTTGGCTTTTAAATGACAATAAATGACTATTGAATGACCAAAGTTTTGAATTATTAACTTGGTAGATATAATTTAAGATTATACACTTATTAAAACTTTGTAGATCAATAATTCACAAAGGGAAAAACAAAAATATCGTTGAGGATAATATTCAAAGTATAAAGTATCTTGTTGTAAAAAAAATTATCAATTATACCGTTGCTTCCGTTTGACAGAATAAAACTCGGTCATTTTGTGTATAGTAAAAGATCAATCTTTAAATTTGTTTACGGCTTTTTCATACAACTGATAAAATTAAAATAATTATTATTCGAACTAAATAAAAAACTTATGTCGATCGTATATATTTTTAAAATTATCACCGAGAAAATTTTTTTTAATAAAAAATAAATTATTACATTTACATTCTTAAATTTATATCACTAATTTACTATTATTCGTAACATGGGAAGTTGTAAGGAGACGGCAAAAATAAATACATGAAAATGTATTACTCGATGTAAAAACCAAATTGTATTTTTTAAAAGGTAATTATTTGTAGGCTATAAAAACTAAGGGTTGACACAAATAAGAATTAAATTTTAACGAAAGATAGTTTTCTAATTAACATAGGGAGAGATGGCAGAGTGGTTGAATGCGGCGGTCTTGAAAACCGTTAAGGATTATGTCCTTCCGGGGTTCGAATCCCTGTCTCTCCGCAATGAAAAAAGCTTCAAATGGCATTTATGGTTGTTTGAGGCTTTTTTTATTATTGGTAATAATTCCCTACTATTTAATTTTACCAATCAATAATTTAAAAAATAAGAAGAGTATCAAAAAAACCGATTGAAATTAAAATAAGTCCGAAAATGGGGAAATCACTTTACAGTTTTATTGCAAAGTACTTTCTGGAAAAAGCTTTTGGTGTTTCGGAATCTGAAAAGGAACCGGTTATACTAAATGGAGCTGAAATTAATCTCCTTTCTTTTGCAAAATTTATCTGAGATAAATTAACGGAGGCTGCACAAAAAGTACAAAAGGGAAAAAATGATAACGGCACAATCGTCCAATATTCATAAAAAAGAAGCAAAAACCGTGAAATCGGATCGAAGCAGGAATGTATATTATTTTCAACAATATTTTTGTTTTTTATATCAAGATAAATTGAAAGAAAATTATTGTTATAAGAACTCATCTCCCAACTCCCTTCTCTTTGGAAAAAGAGGGATTTTAGGTGAGTTAATTAATAAAATTAAATCCGAAAAATATTTTAAAACTGTATATAAAGATTTTTTGATTAGCGGTATGACGCGTTTGGATTGAATGAGTGTATGAGAAAATAATCGATAAAAACATAATAATGGCTGATGAGATAAAGATTGTCATAAAGTTAATAAACTTGATTACTATCAACCATACATTCGTACCGGAAATAGGATTGAACTTTCATTATGGAACTAACATGATTAGGAAATATAGACAAACGAAACATCTACGATTGCAAGCAGACATAAGAGGAAATGATTATAAAAAACCTTTAAGGCTTCCAAAATCTCAAAGTTTGAAACGGTCATTGCAAGGAGCATAAGCGACACGGCAATCTTTTAAAAAATTATCGCCTACCGGTAAAGCAGGCCTGAACCATATAGGCTATCACAAGGACATGATTTTATAAAGTTTACATTAACACTCATACAATCTAGGTTACAATAGACAATTTTAATGTCGAGAATATTTTAGAAAAGTTATTAAAAATACTATAAAATAAAACAAGGAGCGAAAGGATGTTCACAGCACCAAAAAAATTAGCAATCTTAGTCGGTGGTGGACCGGCGCCCGGTATCAATAGTGTAATCGGAGCGGCAACAATACGAGCAGCGCTGGAAGGAGTAGAAATTATAGGTATCAAAGACGGTTTCAAATGGATAATGCAAGGGGATATTTCACATGTGAAGGAGCTTAACATTAAAAACGTCAGCAGAATTCACTTTCGAGGCGGTTCATATATAGGAATCGCGCGAAATAACCCTACAAAAAATAAAAAATATTTACAAAAATTAAACTTTTACATTTAGTATTTGATATTTTGCGGTTTTACATTTGGCGAAGACATTCAACTAAGACCCCAACTTGAAAGTCCATTTCTTCCCGAGCGATTTA
>CAJXGP010000525.1 GCA_913053915.1 uncultured Ignavibacteriales bacterium
TTATTAAACACTTTAGGGGTTGTAATTCGATAACTTATTTTATTCCACCCCCTTAGAGAAGATTCATATTATAAAATTTAATTTTTTCCATTGTAATATTTTAGATTAAAACTATCCCAAATATTAACCATTTAAAATATTATGATGCCGATTATCATTATCTTCACTAAAATTCAATTTTAATAGTAACTTTTTGAATAAAAAATAAGTCATATTTATAAAACAATTACATAGAGAATAAATTTTAAAAGCTACATGAAAATTTTTTTTACTCTTTGCAATTTTATCAATATTTAATACATCTCAATTAAGCAAAAAAAAGAATACTATTCTATGAAAAAACTTATCTTCTTACTAACGTTAATATTAACTTTAAAAGTTTCTGCTTTCTCAAATAACAATCATAAAATTTTACATCTAAAGAAAATCAATACAAAAATAAAACTTGATGGAATTATTGATCCGGTTTGGTTGCAGGCAGATTCGGCTGTTAATTTTACTGAGTTTTCTCCATACTACGATACCAAGCCGAGTAGAAAGACTGTGGCTAAGGTTTTATCAACTAACGATGCACTTTATGTCTTGATAATAGCTTACGATAATAAAAAAGATATTCAGCGTTTTACCGGTATGCTCGATAATTTTTCCGGAGATTATGTTTCAATAATGTTGGATACTTTTGATGATAATCGTACTGCATACAAATTTATCGTTTCTGCAAATGGCGTTAGGGGTGATGCCAGGCTGCTTGATGATGGGCGAAACAGTGATTACAATTGGAACGGAATTTGGTTTGCCGCAACTAAAGTATATAGCTGGGGATATGTAGTTGAAATGAAAATACCATATAAATCTATTCAATACGATGAGAAATTGAACAAATGGGGGATTGATTTTGGTAGATGGATTCCCAATTTACATGAACGTATGTACTGGTCACGGTATAAACAAAGTGAAGGATTAAGAGTATCTAAATTTGGGGAAATGATTTTCGAAAATTTTAAACCGCACGTAAAAGGTTTAAATATGGAAATTTATCCTGTTGGACTAACTAAAACTGAATATATAAGAAACAACAAATACAATGTAAGCGAAAATGCCGGTTTAGATATATTTTATAATCCATCTTCAAAATTAACATTTCAATTAACGGCTAATCCCGATTTTGCACAGATTGAAGCGGATCCTTATAATTTTAATATTTCACGCTATGAATCTTATTATTCGGAACGTCGACCATTTTTTACCGAAGGCAGTGAAGTATTTAGTGCTTCCGGAAAACAACAGAATATGGGATTTTACAAGCCGTTACAACTTTTTTATTCCAGAAGAATTGGGAAAAAACTACCCGATGGTTCATTTGTTCCATTAATTATAGGCACAAAAGTTTTTGGGAGAATCAATAAATGGGAATATGGCGGCTTTTTTGCTTTGACCGGAGAGAAAAATTATATGGATGATGGTACATTGATAACCGAACCTCAAGCTGATTTTGCCGCAGTAAGAATAAAAAAACAAATTCTCGGAAACTCGTCGGTTGGAATGTTATTTGTCGGCAAGCATAATTACCGGCATAATTATGGCGTTTTAGATATTGACGGTGCATTTCGAAAGCCCGCATGGCAATTGGCTTACCAAATTGCACGCTCTTTCAAAGATTCCAAAGGTGATTATGCAGTTTCTGCCGGATTTACAAAAATTGGGAAAAATTGGATAACTCTTGCTGAAGGCAGGTATATAGGTAAAAATTTCGATATAGAGCAAATCGGATTCGTTCCTTGGATTGGTACAGCAGAATTAACTTCCATAACGGGTCCTCTTTGGTTACCTAAAAATGGTTATATTAGCCAAATTATACTTTACGGAGGAATTACCTTTAATTATAAACATGTGGAAAGTTATACCGACAGAACCGGAATATTAGGTTTTAATATACATTTTAGAAATAATTGGGGATTTGGAATAAATACATCTGTAGGAAAATCTAAAGATCTTAATGTAAAGTATACATCATACAATGTTAATTTTAACAGTTGGTTTAATACATCTCCAAAATGGCGAGGAAATTTATATGGTGGATATTCGAGAACTTATAATTTTGCTCGCGATTATCTTGCCTTTTATTCGTGGATAGGAGCAAGTATTAACTGGAAAGCATTAAATAGTTTAAGCCTTGGATCATCATTTAATGCTTATATTGAGGGAAATCCATCAGGTAACATAGAAGAGATAACTTATAACAGCAGACCTTATGTCTCTTTCACTCCTATGAATAATTTGAATATTCGTATTTATCTCGGCAATGTATTTTTGCGTTCTACCGGCAAACTTGAACAATTAACATCAGGATTTTTATTCTCTTATAATTTCTTACCAAAAAGCTGGATTTACCTTGCTATTAATGATCTTCAAGATAGAAGTCCCGAATACAATCCGGTAGGTGTTTTACTTCCACTAAGACTTCATACAATTGG
>CAJXGP010000526.1 GCA_913053915.1 uncultured Ignavibacteriales bacterium
AATCCAGTCGTTGTAAGATAAATTTTCGGCAATTCCATCGTCCCATAATATATCGAATCCGTTTTCGTTAAGCAAGGTCGCGGCATAGGCGGGAATCATGGGATAAATATAGGTTGAGTCTTTAAACCATTGAAACTGCCTGTTCTGGCTTAACAACGGAACACCTTTATAAGATTCAAGAGGCGGATACGATATTGATATTTTCATTTTATTGACCTTAATTTACTTTTTAGTTCGCTTGTTAATATAAATCCCTGAAGAAATCTAATTCCATACCAGATATGCGTTGGTATAATATAACATATCGAAGTTGCGGATATTTTAAAATCTTTAATTTTTTTATTTATATCAAAAAAAGCGTAAATCAAAGCGCCCAAATAAACAATAAACCCCGAGCCGACATATAAGGACAATTTATTAAAAAATAACAATGAAACAATAAACAAGGCAAAGTATAACACAAATAACGCAGGAATAAAATACAAAAGCCTGAATGAAGTTTCAGGGTATCTTTTAGCAAAAAAACCCCGATGAAGCCCATAACTTCCGATTTGTTTTAAATGCTTAAACAAGCCCTGTCTTCTGTGATGCCACACGATTACATCCGGCGTATATAATATTTTTTTGTTTTCTTTTAATATTTCAAGACACAGTTTAGTGTCTTCTCCCGGCCAGTACTCCGAATTAAATCCGCCTATTTTCAAAAAAATGTCCTTTCTAACTATCAGGTTAACGGAAGGCCAGTCGTCCGTATCTTTAACATCGCCTATCGGATAGTACCTTTCAGGAATACCGCCGCCTACCCTCGTCAAAAAGACGGCACCCGATACCTTTTGAAAGAAGTTGTCGCTTGAGGGAGTTACGGCAGGCCCGCCTATCGCTCCTACCAAGGGATCGTTAAAATAAGGCACAGCTTTATTGAGCCAGTCTTTTTCAGGATAAGAATCGTCGTCAAGAAAAAAAAGCAGTGTCCCTTTTGCGTTTTGAGCCCCTATATCTCTTTTAACAGCAGGAGACACCTTGCCGGTGGGTATAAATTTTATACAGGGAAAATCTTCCGATACAGGATCGTCGGGCAGCACTATAACCTCATAATCTTTATAGTCAAGATCGATCAAATGAGGATACGATTCTAAAAAATAATCATTTATCCCGACCAAGGGAATTATGATTGAAATGAATAAGTTGTTTGTCATTTTATCTAATATTTATTTACGGTTAAACATGGTCAGCCTTTTGACCATTGCAGTTTTAAATAAAACTTTCTAAAAAATATAATAAGCTCATCATGAAAAGCATAAAACATCAGGGTGAACAAAATCAGCCAGCCTGTTATCATAATGAACATTATTATTTCTTTCAAGCTATTATGAAACAAAGAAAATGAAGATACCTCCAATATTGAAAATATAAACATGGGAATTATAATCTTAGAATTATTTACGGCCATGAAATAATTTATCAATATATTGATAAATGCAAACGGAAACATGCTTAAACCATATAAAGACAAAAGAGGACCTGAATCCGAATATTTATTGCCCATTAAAGCCGAGATAATATCTTGCGGAAATAAAATATAGAAAATTTCAAGGAATGAACATGCTATAAATGTAATTAAAATAGTTTTAAACAAAATATGTTTTGTTTTATTGTTTGTCGCGTGAGCATGACTTATTTCGGGAAACATAACCAGCACAAAGGCAGCGGGAAAATAAAGAATGATTTTGCCAAGTATATCTGCCACCGAATATATGCCGGCTTCATGACCGGAAAAAAAATGCTTTACCATAATTAAATCTATATTGGTAAAAAATGTAAAGAAGAATAATGTAAGAAATATCCAAAAAAAATACGATTTGTCTGTTTTAAAACTTTCTATATTCGTTTTAATATTTTTAATATCAACCCTTTCTTTCTTGTTGGATTTTGAATTAAAATAAATAAACAATGTGACTATTGAAATTAATAATAAAACCAAGGGAGATATTGCAATAGAAAATAGCGCTCCGATTAAATCAAACCCCATATACACGAGTAAAACGGCGAAAGAAAACTTGATGACGGACATTAATCCGGAATACAAACCTAAAGATAGATACATTCTGGAACCCTGCAATGCTCCAAGAATCAAAGATACCGGAAATGTTAAAAAAATAGCCGCTCCCACGATGAGATAATATGAGAAGAAATGGATATGCATAAATTTCATCAACGATGGTATGCACAAAATAAATATTACAAGAAATATGCCGTCGTATAAGATTGTTTTCTTTAAAGCCCTGCCTATAAATTTCTTAGCGCCGGGGAGATTATTAAGAGCAAGGTTATTCGAAACATTCTTTGCCGAAAATATTTTTAAGGTGGCGGAAGGCACGGATATAAAGATAAGCAAAGACAGTAACGAATTCAATGTTCCGTAATTGACAACACTGAGACTTCTGCTCATCGCTATTTGAAAAAGG
>CAJXGP010000527.1 GCA_913053915.1 uncultured Ignavibacteriales bacterium
TTAGTTTTGGTGCAGCTCCGGCATTTCTTATTTTTAAGACTTATTTATTCCAGTTTAGCGTATTGGGAATAATAGTTAGTTCATTCCTCTTGATTGCCGGTGGACTTAGGCTTGCAAGATTTAATATTCAGTTGGTAGGATATGAAAAATCCTATTTTAAAGGTTTACCTATTCCCTCTTCAGCCATAACGGTAGCCGGTTTTATTTTGGCTTATTATAACAATAATGTAGGATTTTCAGAACCATATAGTTTTTATGTTTTCCCAATGGTAATAGTATTATCATATTTAATGGTTAGTAAAATTCGATACGATACATTCCCAAAATTAACTCCTAAAGGTATTAAAAAGAATCCGGTACAATTTATTTTCATAGTTATTTTTATTATTATTCTAATAATTACCGTTGGGAAGGCACTTTTCTATATTTTTGTTTTCATAATACTATTTGGTATTTTTAGGCATATTTATTCTTTATTTAAGAAGAATTTACATAAGCAAGAAGATATTACATAGAGTGATAAAAGGACAAAGGTTGTATAAAGTTAAAGTTTTAATTAAAAGAAGATCTTCGATTTTGGATCCTCAGGGCAAAGCAGTTGAAAAGGGAGCAAAAAATCTCGGGTTAACAGATATCTCGGGTACAAGGATCGGTAAATATATAGAATTCTTGGTTGACTCCAATGATGAAAAAATCACGAAAAAAGAAGCAAATGAATATTGCTCTAAATTGCTGGCTAATCCGATTATGGAAGATTACGTATATTCATTGGAAAAGTTATCATGAAACCCAAGTTTGGCGTAGTTGTTTTTCCGGGTTCAAATTGTGATCATGATGCTTATTATTCATTAAAAAAAATATTTCACACGGAAGTAAATTTTCTTTGGCATAAAGAAACCGATTTAAAAAATTCCGATGTTATTATTTTACCGGGAGGCTTTTCCTACGGAGATTATTTAAGATCCGGTGCAATTGCCAGATTTTCCCCAATAATGAATTCAATAATAAAATTTGCTGCCGAAGGCGGTTATATCATGGGAATTTGTAACGGATTTCAAATATTAGTAGAAGCTGAATTATTACCCGGTGTTTTATTGAAAAATAAATCTCTACAATTTGTTTGTAAAGATGTTTATCTTTCGGTAGCTAATAATAATACGGTTTTTACAAGAGGTATCGAAACAAATAAAACATTAAAAATTCCTATAGCGCACGGTGAAGGGAATTATTTTGTGGATCAAACAAGACTAAAAACTATGATTGAAAATAATCAAATTGTTTTTAAATATGTTTCAAAAGATGGGAAGGAAAGTGAAGCAAATAACCCAAACGGTTCGTTAATGAATATTGCCGGAATTATAAATACCAAGGGTAATGTTTTAGGTATGATGCCGCATCCGGAACGGGCATGTAATCCGGTGCTTGGAAATACAGATGGTTCGGTTATATTTGAAACTGTGATTAATAATATTTTTAATTAAAAGGGTGAGATTATGTTTAGTAACGTTGGTGCCGGTGAAATCGTATTAATTGTACTTGTGATTTTAGTCCTATTTGGTGCTAAAAAAATTCCCGATCTTGCACAAGGAATTGGAAAGGGTATAAAGGAATTTAAAAAAGCCATAAAAAACGTTGAAGAAGATGTTAAATCTGAGGCTGACGTAAATAAATCTGAGACAAAGCAAAAATAGTTTTTATATTGCTCGGAAATTAATCTACGTTCTTCAACAATCAAAGTTAAATAACATTATTTTACTAGAGGTGTAACAATGTTTGATAATGTAGGAATAGGCGAGATACTAATAATTTTATTAGTTGTTCTGATTCTTTTCGGATCAAAGAAATTACCCGATCTCGCTCAAGGATTAGGTAAGGGAATCAGAGAATTCAAAAAAGCAATTAAGGATGTTGAGAACGATATCAATATCCCTGATGAAGATAAAAAGGTCCATGTCCCTGATGAAGATAAAAAGGTCCATGTCGGTAAATAACTAATTTATCAAATATAGAATAAGACTTCATTTTTGCCGTTTATCTATTCCGATAAACAACTTCCAAATTTTATATCTCATTATAAAACCAAAGGAACCATTGTGCTGCCGTATAAATCACATTCGGAAAAATTATCAAAAATTAAGAGCGGTGAATTATCCCTGACTGAAAATGTAAAGTTTTTTTTGAATAAAATTGAAAATAATAAACGCTTAAATGCATTTAACTTTGTTTTTAATAATTATGCTCTAAAAAAAGCTAAAGAAATTGAATCGAAAATAAAATTGGATAATTCCGGAAAACTAGCGGGGATGGTTGTTGCAATTAAAGATATTCTTTCAATAAAAGATTTTCCCAATACGTGTTCTTCAAAGATTTTGGAAAATTTCCGCTCGCTTTATACTGCTACCGCAGTTCAAAAAATGATTGACGAAGATGCAATAATTATCGGGAAAACAAACTGCGAT
>CAJXGP010000528.1 GCA_913053915.1 uncultured Ignavibacteriales bacterium
GAGGTTCTCCGGGATCCCTGTCTGAATTTTTTGCAAAAAAAGACCTCCCGGATTCCAACCGGCTAAAAAAGGCAATCGTATCACACATAGCGCTGTTTTGATGGCTAATTTATAACAGATATGTTTCAAAAGCAATTTATTGCTTATTTTCCGTTTAAAAACAGACCAGTTTTCGACCTCCTGAATGATATTTTTGAATTGGCAGAGGAGGATTGTCAGGTACAGTTAGCTTCGGGAGTATCGTGCGCCACTCAATTCCGTTTAATTTAAAAAAAACTTTATTTTCCCACAGACTATAAATTACGGAACAGATTATCACGTTTATTAATTATTTTTTAATATCTCAATTAGTTTTGTATTTATGTAAATCGTTTCTCTACCTATTTTTTGAGATCTTAAAATCCCTGTTTCTTCCAATTTCCTTAAATATCTTGAAGCAGTTTTTCTCTCAACGTTAAGTTTGTTAATTACAAATTCAATCTTCGAATAAGGTTGTTCAAATAGTAGTTCAATTAATTCTTTTCGATAAATTTTTGACGCTTCTTCTTGTGCAATAGTAATTGTAATATCAAGTAAACTTTTTATTTGATTTATTTTTTCGATTGTTTTATTTGAAGTTACCTCTATAGCTTTCAGGACATAGAGAATATACTCGTCCCATTGGTCATTCTTGCTAACGGTATTTAATAAACGATAATAATCTGATTTATTTTCGTTGATATAAGAGCTAAGATAAAGGATAGGAATATCTAACAATTCATTAATGATGAGATACAAAATATTCAATATTCTGCCTGTCCTTCCATTTCCGTCATAAAAGGGGTGAATACTTTCAAATTGGTAGTGCAGAATGGCAAGATTTATTAATGGTGATAAATCATTTTGAGGCAGATTAAAATATTCCAAAAAATTTCCCAATAAATCAAGAATTTCAACTTTTTCCTGTGGTGGTGTATAGACGGTTTCTCCTGTTCTGTCATTTTTTAAAACAGTTCCTGCCATACTTCTTATTCCGGCATTGTTTTCAACAATTATTTTCTGTATAGTTTCAATATCTTTCAACCTTAAAAAGCCCTGACTTTTAATCAATTCGTATCCGGTAAAGATTGCTTTTCTATAATTTATTACTTCTTTTACCGGCGTTGGCTGTCTCCCTTTTGTCGCCAGGGCTTTATATAATTCATCTTGTGTAGTAATTATATTTTCAATCTCGGAGCTGTCTTTTGCTTCTTGTAATGCAACAGTATTAATTAACATGGCCTGATTTGGAATAGTTTTGGCTATTCCTTTTAATTCTCCTACTGCTTTTGATGATTCACTTAATTGACGTAGAACTTCTATTGTTTCAACCTTTTCTCTCTGTGGCGGTAATTTTTTAAGTTTCTTAACAGGGTGCATTTTGTCTCATATTTTATTAATATGTACCAAAAATACAAAAAATAGTTCAAGTACTTTTTGTTTAATTTGTGCTGACTGAAAATCAGCAGACCATAATTAAGTAAACAAAATCCGATTCCCTTTACATAGCAGCACTCGTTTGTTAAAAAAATCAGGTTTTCTTATCAGTACATCTTTTCTACCTCTCCACCTCCTCCAGCTTTTTTTGTTTTCCGCCGGTGAGATCCATGTTGTCGAAGGTATAGCTTTTTGTCATCAACGACCTTTTAACTTCAAACTTTTATATTCAATAGTTCGGTAAAAATTCTATACAGCTGATTATCAGATAGATACAGACCTGAAATATAAACTATAACTTATTGTCATTCAGGACTTTGCGTTTCTGCGGCTTTGTGTGAACGAAACATTAACGGAGTATTGATATTTGAACTTTTGAGGGTTCTTTCCTTCGAAAGTAATCAACTGCAAATAAAACAGAGACCCGGTTTAAAAATATTTTACATACTTTTCATCCACACAAATCAACATAGAGTCCGATTTTTTCCGTCATTCCAACGTAAACTTCACTGGCAGGTTATAGGTAACGCGTACCGGTTTTCCACGGTAGGTTCCCGGTGTCCATCTCGGCATGTTACGAATAACTTTCACAGCTGCAGCATCCAACGATGGGGAAACTCCCCGAATTACACGAATATGCGTGATACTGCCATCGCTTCCCACAATAAATTGTAAAAAAACCCGGCCCTGTATATGCATCTTCTTGGCTTCCTCAGGATACCTTATATGTTCTGAAAGATATTGCATCAAAGCCCGTGTTCCTCCGGGAAATTCCGGAAGCTTATCAGCCACAACAACCATCCCGGGACGGTAATAGCTGAATTTCTTACCATGAAAAGTGGTATGAAAGATTTTAGAAGTGGAAGTATCAATCTGCTTATAATCTAATTTTTATCAAAATTATAAAAAACAAAGCACAGCATGAGTCACTTTCCGAAAAAATTCTTTTTTAAAACTGGTGCATAAACAAATATTTCCTACTTTTGCACACCAAAATT
>CAJXGP010000529.1 GCA_913053915.1 uncultured Ignavibacteriales bacterium
TCATAGACAGCTTTTCTGACCAAATATTTATAATCTTTTTTAACAGATGGTTCAAATATTAAATTGAATCCGGATTCTTTCAGACTGATTAATGGAGAATTATCTTCTTTAATGATAATAGTTGGGATGAGTTGCTTTTGGAAACGGTCTAACCGTTCAACCAATTCGCAATATTCTTTTGCAGTCATAAGTTAATTATATTTTTTATTTATATATGGAGAGGTCATTGCTGAGAGTAAAGCTCCGTAATTCAGCTTAAATTCAACAGTATTTCCCACTCTTAAATCTGTCTGTTTGGCATCAATGATGATATGGTCGCTACTTGCTCCGAGAATATCAATATCCAACATAGGAGTTAGACCTGAAACTAAAACATCTTGTAAGCCAACTCCGATTAAAATTCTTTTTATTAAACCACGGTCAATAAATTTTGGTGTATTTCCAAATGCATCCTGATAAACATTTCCATTGGGTAAAGAGGGCTTTATTTTTGATTCAATAACTTCTGCAATTAGTGTAAAAGCATCTGTAAATAGTTTTGGTATTGGTTTTCTGTCGAGGGTTTCACAACCCAAGAATATGGATTCGCCAAGTCGTAAATTATTGATTTTCCCAATATCTTTTGTAGTCATAAACCAATTATAATTGGCTGAGTTTCCACCGGAAATAAACTTTAATCCTAATTTGAACTTATTTTCAATATCTTTAGCTATTGATGACAAAACTTCCATTTTCTCATCATTTGGTTCAATTCCACCAAAACAGGCTAAGTTTGTTCCTATTCCTACAAGTGTAACTCCTTTTAACGCCAGCACTTCTTTAGTGGTGTTTTCTATATCTGAGGGCAAAATACCTTCTCTTAAATCTCCCAACTCCACCATTAATATAATTTTATGTAAGGTGTTTTGTTTTACTGCAAATTTTGAGAGTTCTTTAATTACCGAAAGTTCCGAATTAAGACTGATGTCGGCATATTTAACTATATTTTTGGCTTGACTATGAATGGTTCTTAATAAAAGGAATTGTGCTTGTATGCCTGCATCACACATTTTTTTGATATTAGCTATTCTTGAGTCAGCAAGAATATTTATTCCGCTTTCCAATAAAACTTTGGCAATATTAGCATCTCCACAAACTACTTTTGTAACACCAATTACATCAATACCTTTTGAGCCATAAAGTTCTTTCAATATTTTTGCATTATGAACAATTTTTTCAAGGTTTATCTCTATTCCAGGCGTTATCATATCAATTGTATTTATTTAGTATTTCAGGGAATACTTCGTATATCTTTTTTATAATCTTATCGCATCCATACTTTAAAACATTTGTGGCAGGCAGTTTATATCTGTCTTCATATTCTATTATTGTGTCTTCTAATTCAGCGTTAGTCATATCCTCATTATTAATTGTAATGGCAATTACTTTTGATTTTGAAAAGACCTCATTAAGTTCTATCTCACTTTCTAGTGTAGGCATGGGTATGGCGGGATAATCACAACGGTATTTTCTTTTTGGTTGGTGCTGAAGAATTATTGCATCAGGATTTGCTCCTTTTATAATAGCAATTGATGAATTAAATGCCGGATGGCTTAAAGCACCCTGTCCCTCAACAATAATTATATCAGGATGCTCTGTATTAACTGCATCCATAATTGCTTTTTCAACTTCCCCGGTTGCAAAGCCGGAAGATAAAACATCCAGGGCCATACCATACTTTGCCCCCTGAAGAAGGCCGGTTTGTCCCGTTGTTACAAATACAGCATTTACCCCTTTCTTTTTCAAGTCCTCAACAAGAATTCGTGTAGTTGTTCTTTTGCCAACAGCACAATCTGTACCTGTTACGACAACTACCGGAGTTTTAATTTTAAAGATGCTTCCTGAGAAAATATGCAGGTCTTTTCTTGGCGGAGATTTTCTAAAATCATAGATTTTGACCCCATACTCACTCGCTTTTTGCATAAATTCGTCATCCTCAGTAAAGAATTCAGGCAAGCCATTTATAATATTCATCCCCTTTTCCATTGCCGTTATGATTATTTGTCTCTGTTCCTTGTCAAGAAATGGAGCAAGCGGTGCAATACCATAGATGAAATATTTTGGAATATAATTTAATTTTTCTACAGCATCATCAATGCTGTGAAATATAGGAATTCCATTTTTTATTCCATCAAGACATTCACCTGCATCAAGACCGGCTTTTGTACTATCTATAATGCCAACAATTTCATATCGTTCCGAGAATCGAACAAGTCCGTTGGCTACCTTTCCATCTATCTTTCCAAATTCATTTTCACTATATACTAATGCTTTTTGTTTCATCATTTGTCTCTTAATATTCCTAATATTCACTATTGTACTCAGGGACTCTGTTTTAATTTGCACATAACGTGTTAGCAAGCGTTTATGTAGTTTCCAAGTCTATTAATCGTAATTTAATTTTTGT
>CAJXGP010000530.1 GCA_913053915.1 uncultured Ignavibacteriales bacterium
CCTCCTTATCAGGCAGTTCTAAACGGCTCTATAACACCTCGGCAAGCCGCTAAGGAAATGCAGGATAACGCCGTCCGGAAAATAAAAGATCTCCGGAAAGAAGTAGGTAGTCCAACAGCCGGAATTATTCTTGAAATTATCATGCTCTTAGCGGTTATTCTTCTTTTGTTAATGCTTAGAAAAAGTATTATTGCATTTTTTAGAAATATACGGAAGGAGAAGTTTGCCTATGCGCTGGCACTTCCGGCAATAGGTGTTATGTTTATTGTTATACTTTATCCGTTTGTATATAATATCATTCTGTCTTTTTCCAATATGAATCTGATGCATATTCGGGACTGGAGTATTATCGGAATTGAGCAATATATTCAAGTATTTAGCGAACCGGAGTTTTATGTTATTTTTCTGAAGACGATTATCTGGACAGGCGTGAATATTTTTTTCCATGTTTTTATAGGTGTCTCTTTAGCTTTACTGTTAAATAGAAATCTTCCCGGAAAGGGAATATTCAGAACTTTGTTGATATTACCTTGGGCAGTGCCTCAATATATTACAGCTTTAACATGGCGCGGCATGTTTAATTATGAATTCGGCGCTATAAATTTATTTTTAGTAAAAATATTCGATCTTCCTGCAGTTAATTGGTTAAATGCTCCTTTTCAAGCTTTTACGGCAGTTATTATTACTAACATTTGGCTAGGTTTTCCTTTTATGATGATAATAGCATTAGGTGCTCTTCAAAGTATACCTAATGAGTTGTATGAAGCAGCAGAGATGGACGGTGCGAAATGGTTTCGTAAGTTAAAAGATATAACTATTCCGCTTATTAAACCGGTAATGATTCCGGCGATAACTTTGGGTGTTATCTGGACATTCAATAATTTGAATGTTATTTGGCTGGTTAGTAACGGAGGAGAACCTTCTGATAAAACACATATATTAGTTTCTTATGTATATAAAGCCGCTTTTAATCTTTACCGGTACGGTTATGCCGCGGCTTTTAGTATGGTGATTTTTTTAATTTTACTTGTTTTCGGACTGACTTTTATGAATCGAACGCGAGCTACCGAATCAGTTTATTGAGTTACAATTTTAGATTCTCAGCTATTTTAAATGATGTTCTGATTTTTGATTTTATGAATTGAATTTAATAAGCATTTTAATTGGTATTATTATGAAGAAAAAGAAAATTATTACAAATACGATTATTTATGTGATATTATCTATCGTTACTATTATTGCAATTTATCCTATTATTAATGTTTTTTCTATCTCTATTAGACCCGATAATAAACTTCTTTCAACTTCGTTAGCTATCATCCCAAAAAATGCATCTTTTCATACTTATGTAAAATTATTTACAACTACACCATTTTTACATTGGGCATGGAATTCTACTTTAATTTCCTTCGTTGTTACATTTACAGGTGTTGCTCTTGCTTCAACTGCCGGATATACACTTTCAAGATTTAATTTTGTTGGGAAAAAAAGCAGCCTTCTCGGCTTATTAACTACGCAGATGTTTCCTGCAACTATGTTACTATTACCTATGTATATTATGTTGATAAAACTTCATCTTATAAACAGCTATCTCGGGATAATCATTATTTATTCAGCTACTGCTTTACCTTTTTGTGTTTGGCAAATGAAAGGTTATTATGATACTATTCCGTTTAGCCTCGAAGAGAGCGCCAGAATTGACGGGTGTAACCAATGGCAGGCGTTTTATAAAGTCATTTTTCCGCTTGCTGCACCGGCTCTGGTAATAACTGCATTGTTTTCTTTTATGACGGCTTGGTCGGAATATATTGTTGCCGCTCAAATTTTGCAGGACACCGGTCTCTTTACATTACCGTTGGGGTTAAAGTCTTTTCAATCAAATATGACTACTGAATGGGGCTTGTATGCAGCCGCCGCTCTGATAGTTAGTATACCCGTAATTATTTTGTTTATTGTATTAAGTAAATGGCTTGTCTCCGGATTAACCTTGGGCAGTGTGAAAGGTTAATTCTGAATAGTTATAATAAATTGTATATATCTATTAGAATGATATTGTGAGTATTTTGATAGTTTGGAGTAGGCTTGTAAATGATTCATTATTAAAATTTTAATTTAAGTTTTATATTGTGACGATTTGTTTAAAATATATTTTTCAAATTCTTTTTTGAGCCCTTTTTCTAAAAATGCCGTATCAAAATATCTTCAGATTTTCTACAGAATTTGTTGTTATTTTAAATAGATATATATTGCTAAAATTAAAATATATTTCTCGATAAAAAATCAGACGGATATGAATATACTTATCGTGGAAGATGAAAAATTAATTTCCGATTCGATTTCGGAATATTTAAAAAGTGATGGTTGAACTAAGCCCTGCCTACGTTATCACTTTGGCGGGTAGTCGCAAATCGGCAGATTCCTCGAGCTAACCT
>CAJXGP010000531.1 GCA_913053915.1 uncultured Ignavibacteriales bacterium
TTGAAGCTGGCATCCCCTCTCTTGCAGAGGTGAAAGACCAGATAAAACCATTTGTCATCAACAAGGTGAAAGGCAGGTATCTTGCCAATAAAATGAAAGCTTTCAATGGTAATCTGGATAAAATTGCAACCGCCTTAAAGGTGAATAAACAAATGATGAGTAATCTTACTTTTTCTACACGCAACCTTGTTGGCTTCGGAATGGAAGAAAAAGTGATAGGAACTGTATTTGGCATGAAAGATGGTAGTACAAGCCAGCCTCTGGTGGGCAATGCTGCTACTTTTGCCGTGAAGCTGGATGCCTTGAAAAAAGCGGGGAAACTTCCCAATTACAACGCTTTTGTCAGTTCTTATGTGAATGCTTTCAAACAGCGTGTACAGCAGGATTATCCTTACCTCGCCATTAAAGCTGCCGCCAATATTCAGGATAACCGGATTTTGTTTTATTAGAAAAAAAGGCTTTAAAAAACCCGGTAAAGCCGGGTTTTTTTATTTAATTTATTCCGTGCTATTTTTTACGGCACGCTAGCATCTGCTTGTGCCAACTATTACGCTGAGGAGATTGCTTCACACGCCAAAACGGCCTTTCAAACCTTTTTGGAGTGGTGCTCACAAAGACGACGTTTTGTTTTAAGGTTGTTGTTCTTGCCTTCTCGCCCCCTCGTTCTTTCGCTCTTTCGTTCCTTCGCTCCTTCGCTTCATCGCTGTCCCATTGCCCGGAATCGCACACTTGTGTAAGTCAGCCGAACACTTTGCTCCTTTATTATTTTTTCCCCTTGCGGTAAAAACGCATGTTACATATTGTCTTTCAATATGTTTACATTCATGGCACAATTCGTGATTATGAAAACTCATTCTTAAAACAGAAAAAAGAAGAAATGACAAGACAACGAACAAAAATAGGGTGTAATAAAAACGAAAAGAGATGACCATAGAAATAGTTACATATTTTTCCCTCTTATTCTTTTTATCCGAATTGGTCTTAATGATTACAAAACGTTCAAAAAAGAACGGAACAAAAGCAAAAAGCGATAAAAAATCATTGGTATTATTTTGGATTACAATACCGCTGAGTTTGACAATAGGATTTTTTACGGCAAATCACCAGGAATGGAACACATTAAATTATTCGATAGCCCTGTTTGGGTTAAGTGTTTTTATGATAGGAATTATTATCCGGTGGATTTCAATAATTCAATTAAATAAAGAGTTTACAGTTAATGTAGCAATTATAAAAAATCACAATCTGAAGACTGACGGGATATATAAAAACCTCAGGCATCCAAGTTATCTCGGATTATTACTTATTGGTTTCGGCCTTTCCATCTCAATGAACAGTATTATCTCAATAATTGTTGTTACTATTCCATTTTTGCTTGCGTTAAGCTACCGGATAAAAACAGAAGAAAATATCTTGATAAAACAATTTGGTGAGACTTATAAAAATTATATGGCAAAGACTTACAGGATAATTCCGAAAATATATTAGCAAATTATTAAAAAGTTCCCATGAGTATAACTAAACCAAACAATAAATTTTTATTGATTTTTATTTTGGTGATTGCAATTCAACAGATTTCATCATTTATCATTGATCAACTAAATTTTGAGAATGATCATTATATGCTCCTAATTCAGCAAATAATCCTAATATTTTTATTAGGTATTGCTGTTAAAAAATTTGGCAAAACTAAACTTAGTCAAATTGGGATTTATTCTTGGCAGAATTGGAGTAAAAAAAATAAATGGATACTTCTCATTGTTACACCAATAGTCATAATGATATTTTCATTCACTTTCTTTTCAAGAACTGAAATATTAATTAATCATTCTGAATTATTTGCAATTGGTAGCATCATATTATTAAGAGAATTTCTTTATGGATTTTATCAGGAATTTCTTTACAGGGGTATTTTACAAACTGAGTTAGTCAAGCGTTGGGGAGTTTGGACAGGGATTACTGTCAGCAATCTTGTTTTTACATTTGGACCAGAGCATTTTCATTTTTACAAATCAAACTTAGTAGGTTTTGCTTTTATATTTTGTTTAGGCCTGCTTTTTTCCTTTTTATACTATCGATTTAAGAATCTCATCACAATTGGAATTTGGCATGGAATTGGAAATGTTTTTATTGATGGACTGGGAATATTAATTTCAATGGCCATATTAAATTGAAGAATTACCGCACACAACAACAATGCATTTTGTTTATGGCGGGTAAGTGCTGAATATAAAGATATTAACATTAGATAAACATCGGTGTAAACAGAAAGATTCGTGCTCCTAAAACCGTCACAAATCATATGTTCACCGATAAACAAGAATTTAATTTTAAAATAGAAAAAATCAAACAATGATACAACTCGAAAACATACATAAAAGTTACACCATGGGTAAAAACAAACTCCATGTTTTAAAAGGTATCGAT
>CAJXGP010000532.1 GCA_913053915.1 uncultured Ignavibacteriales bacterium
GGCTTGAACCGGTGAGGTGGGACGGGTTAAAAAAATATTGGGTAACAATCAAAATAATTTTAATAACAAACTAAGACGATTTAATAGGTCACAATAATAAGATAACTTTAACCGTATTTTTCTATTATTAGTATTAAAACGATTTGTCTCTTTAATTATTTTCATGTGATATATACTTTATTATGGACATAAAAGCATCAATCAATAGTTTGTTTTAAGTTTCATTTCTGTTTGAATCATGTGAAATTTGCCTGAATTCTTGATAAAATTAACGTATTTATTGAATATGATTTGCCCCCTTTTTGAACAGATTTTGATTGAGATTTTCCTACAGTTTGATAAAATTAGAGTGCTTTAAGATAATTTTATGTCAATCTCCAACCTTTTTAGCCCTATTTCATAGGTATGTTCTTGAATGAGGAACAAATACCTGAAACCTACCTAGAATTGGGGACTTAATTTTTAAATGCTATTCAGGAACAATTTTTGACTCTTTTTCATAATCTATGTTTAATTGCTTATTGATATAAAACCCATGATTTAATGCTTATGATATTAGAGATTTCATCTAATTCCTATTGCTGCAAAAGCATATATAATTATCCATTGATTTAGAACCATCAAAGGATTATATTAATCAAAAAATTCGGCTTAGTTAAACAGCGGAGGCAGTTTGACAAGTGGGTATTTAGTAATCTATGTACAAACACTGCCATGATAGCCAAAGATTGGGACATTATTTTAGCAAATAATGGAATAATGATGAATTTACAATTAAAAAGGATAGAGAAATGAAAAATTTATTCTTATCAATGTTTCTTTTATTAGCTGTAATATTTTTTTTGTCGAATGGAACACAAGCACAGTGGGTAAAAGTAACGGGACCTAACGCTGTGCCTGTGCAGGCTCTTGTTTCAGTTGGGGCAAATATCTTTGCTGGTTTTAACGGCAATAAAACAAACTATGGAGGCATATACCGGTCGACAGATAATGGTAATACCTGGTCTGTTGTGGACAGCGGACTGGTTAAGAACGAAAGCGATACTTTAAACATCCTAAGTCTAGCTGCAATGAGTGATACCATCATTGCAGGAACTGACAGTGATGGGGTATTCATCTCAACTGACAATGGGAGTAGCTGGAAGCAAATGAATAATGGAATTGCAGACAGTTCAAATCAAGTTCTTAAAATTATGGCTGTCGGCGCAAACAACTCAAAGATTTATGTAGCTGTACTTGGAGTAGGAATATTTGTTTCAAATGATGCTGGTCAAAACTGGGAATTAATTGATAACGGACTTCCCTTATCCTATCTTGGCACACTTGCTTATATAAATCTTAAGGAATTCAGATTCATCAAATCGTATATATATCTGATTGGTGATGGAACTTATGTTTCTACTAACGGCGGTGCAAGTTGGATGAACATATTTGGGGATACTACTAGCTTTAGCGGAAATTGCTTTGCATCGATAGGGGATATCATTTTCGAGGGAAGAAACAATAACGATGCAACTCCTCATAATATTTTATTGCAATCCACTATTAATGGGAAATCCTGGACGGATATTAGTGCACCGTACGAAAAAATTGCTGGGGCATCAAGCATTTATGCATTAGCGGCTTACAAAAACAACCTTATAGCGGGTAGTTGGGGCAGTGGGGTTTACGTTTCAAGCGATAGTGGCACAACATGGACTTCTCTCAACAATGGATGGGGTAACTATAGTCCTATTTATATTACTTCGCTTGCTATAAGTAATAATTATCTTTTTGCCGGTACTGATAATGAGGGGATCTTCTGGCGAATACCTATTTCGCAAGTAGTACAAGTAGTAACTGGCATTGAAAAGTCGAAAGAGAATTTACCAATCAATTATTCTTTACAACAAAACTATCCCAATCCATTCAACCCTACCACAACAATAAATTACCAGCTACCGAGGAGTGGTTTTGTAACTCTTAAAGTTTATGATATGCTCGGAAGATTAGTAAAAACTTTAGTAGATGAAAAGAAACCTGAAGGAAGTTACTCGGTTCAGTTTAACGCAAATAATATGGCAAGTGGCATCTATTTTTATAAACTTAAGGCGGATAATTACTCTGCAGTGAAGAAAATGATTTTGCTCAAATGAGCGCCAAGCAAAGCTTGGACTTTTCTAATTGGGTGAGACTGGGGTTGCGAACCCGTCAAGTCCCAATCGTGGTAAAACTCTAAAACCACGTAGCGAGAAGCCGGAGTAAAACTGGAAACGGTTTTACTCTAAGCGGCTTGACAAAGTACCGGAAAGGGTGCGACGCAAAAGACCGGGTTGTAACGATAGTGAACATAAAGGTAGCCTCTTATATTAAAAACGGTGATAAAATCATCAAAAGAGTAAATGAATTAAATGTTCAATACGATACTGCCAGTTACGACCTGTT
>CAJXGP010000533.1 GCA_913053915.1 uncultured Ignavibacteriales bacterium
TATTTCGGGTAATAAGTTAATGGTGATCGTTTGTCCGGCACGCCAAAAAGAGGATATTTGTAAAATAGCTGGACCAGATAAACCACGGTGAGTAAATAATATATTTTCTTTAACCTCATGTGAACTCCTTTTTTTCATATAAATTCATTTCATCTATTATTTGTCGATGAATTTCATCAACGGATAACATACCGTTTATAACTCTAAATCTTTTTTCTGCGGCAGCAATATTTAAATAACCTTTTCGAACTTTTGCATAAAATTCCATATCGGATATTTCAATTCTATCAAGTTCAATATTGCTTTTACAAGCTTTTCTTATTTCAGCTTCTTCAACCGGAATATCGATAAAAAAAGTTAAATCCGGAATTGTATTTCCGATAGCTAAACCGTTAATATGTTTTACAGCCTCCAACGGTAAACATCTTCCGTATCCTTGATAAGCAGTAGTTGAATCATAAAATCGATCCGAAATTACATAATATTCATTTCCAAGGAAAGGACGGATTTTTTCTCTAACCAATTGAGCACGACTTGCAGAGAACAAAAATATTTCGGTTTCAATCATCATTTTATTATGATCTTTATCCAAAAGAATATTCCTAACTTTTTCAGATATTTCCGTCCCCCCCGGTTCTCGAATTATTTTCACGAGTTTGTTATGCTCAATTAAATATTTTTCCAACAACTTTACTTGCGTAGATTTTCCGCAAAAATCAATTCCTTCAAAAGTAATAAACATTTTATTCCACAAATTTTAAATAAACCGCGTCACATTAATTAAATTTTTTAATGATATACCCCAAACGTTCAGGCTTTACGGAAAGAAGGGAAACGTTCGGAGGAATATCCACATGCGGGGAAACGCTACCTAAAGTATCCAACACAACCTCACGATAATTTACAAATGCATTAAAATCGGATGTATTGATTCTACCTAAAATTTCAACTCCTCCTCGTATAGTTACTGTTATTCTGCCAGGTAATAAAATTACATTACGATCTTTCGGAACATCAATTACTTTAACAAAAAGGTTATCAATATTTCTATCAACTATTTTCTCAACATCTAAAGTAACTAGAACTTTGCCGGTTTGATACTTCATCCCGGGAATATTCTTCAAAGGGATTTGTTTTATGATTTTATTATCTAAATTTTCCATAGAAATATCTTCGGTTGGAACTTCTTTCATCGCTTTTAAATAACTTGCCGGACCCGTAACAAGCGTAAAATCCGGTGCAATTTTAACCGGAGATGCAAGACCGTAACCGGCTTTATAATCTAAATTTAATGCTGTAACGATAGGAAGTTTTCTCTTAACTGTTTTTTCAACAAAAAAAGACAGGGTATCCGGGCTAATGTTAATAACTTCAACATTCGAAGATAACCAGTGATTCTCTACAAGATAATTATACAAATTAACCGTTATTTTCCCAACCTTTTTTCTTACAGGAATAAGATAATTTGATTCGACCCCTAGCTCTACGGTTATCAATTTCCATCCCTTACCCTTTAATTTAACGGAAATATCGTTAGGAATAGAAGTTCCCGTAGTATAACCTTTCGGAAAATTAATCAACCTTATTGGAATTTGAACTGTAGTATAATAATCATTCGATAAGGAAATTGATATCCAAAGTATTATCGAAAATATAACCGATATAATTATTATATGGAGATTTTTCTTCATACTGCAAATATAAAGAGAATTCTATATAAAAAAACTCCACAACCGGTGGAGTTTTATCGAAAATCGAAAATAAAATTAAGTTGATTATAAATAAATTAATTAGTCTCCTTTTAATAACTGAATAAAATCAAGCGAACAACTTGAATTTTATAAGATGCTATGAAAATATTCAATTAATTCCTCTCTGTTAGCTTTAGAGATACTTCTACCTTTAATTGGAAAATTCTCAAACTCACGTGCCAAATGTCGTAAATGATGCACATTCATTTTGTTCAGATTTTCCATATTTACCTTTTTCCCTACGCCGACAGCGGGTGCTTTTTTATTATCATCAACAATTTCTTGATGACCTGATGCTTCATTACTCAGTCTTGAGATATTATGGCTTGCTTTATTGAAAAGTGTTGAACCGGTATCTAAAAATTTTTTAGAATTTTCCACCGAATTATTTTCTCGAATTTCATTCAACTGAGTTTTTTCTGTTTCTTCACTAAATAGAAGATTTAAGTTGTCTTTTACATTATTTTCTATTGATTCAACCTTTTTTTCCCCAGCAGAAGAATCATACTTATTTTTTCGATTATCATCTCTTCCAATTTTAGTTTCTTTCAATTCAGGAAGAATAGAAACAATTTGTTCATCGGGCTGGGGTATAACATGAATTGAGATAAGCTCTCCTACTTTTTGAGCTGCCGCTGCTCCTGCTTCAACTGCTGCCTTTACAGCAGCAA
>CAJXGP010000534.1 GCA_913053915.1 uncultured Ignavibacteriales bacterium
GTTACCTTAAAAATGCTGATTATCGGCTAATTTAAAAAGCTCTCATGGTATATCGTTACTCAAAAAACATTGAAATTTAAACATGAGTTTTATCCATCCCTTGGAAAAACAAAACAGCATATTTAAGACATAACCCCCCGATTATTTTTATGGTTGGCTTTTTAGAATAAGGATATTAAATAAGATGATTTTATTCCGGAAACTATTTTATACGATATTCAGTTGAGCATTTTGATCGAACAATTTAAAATTTACATATTGGTTTTCTTTTTTAAACGAGATTATTATATTTAATGATGTTTTATAATATCGATGAAAAAAAATTGGATAATTCTTTAACTAAAAATCCGCTAAACAAACTGACGGAAATAATTCAACGAATGAAGCGAAATAAAATATATTGGCTTAGTCAGATTTTAGGCTGGTTATTATATGCTTTGGTTAATATAATTGTCAGTGCTTCGTTCGGCCATTTTTCTTGGCAAAGAGTTATCATTCTTTTATATTTGTGCTTTGTGGGTATTAGTCTTACTCATATTTTCAGAAGTATCATTCGAAAACATGGTTGGGTCAATTTCGCATTAAAAAAAATAATTCCTAGAGTGATAATAGCAAGTATAGTTATCGGAACTATAATGTTTGCTGCTTGGATTACGGTAGATATAAGCATAGGAATTCATCTTTTTAAGAAATTAAATATAGGAATCTTTTTAGGAGGAATATTTCAATTAAGCAGCTTAATTCTGCTGTGGGCTTTAATATATTTTTCCGTACATTTTTTTGAAAACTATAAAAAAGCAGAAATTGAAGCTCTGATTTGGGAGGCGGCAGTGAAGGATTTCGAATTAAAAACACTCAAATCGCAACTTAATCCTCACTTCATGTTTAACGCTCTAAACAGCATTCGTGCATTAATTGACGAAGACCCCGTTAACGCCCAAACGGCGGTAACAAAATTATCAAACATATTAAGATATTCATTAAAAATTGACAGACATGAAACGGTATCTTTAGCGGAAGAAATTCAAACTGTAAAAGATTACCTTGCATTAGAATCAATTAGATTTGAAGAAAGATTGAAATATAAAATCAACATTGAACCCAAATCCGAAAGGATTGAAATACCTCCAATGATGGTACAAACTTTAGTTGAAAACGGCATTAAACACGGAATTTCGGAAAGAAAAGAAGGAGGCGAAATTTCTATTAATGCAAAAATTGTTGATTCGAAACTTCATATAAAGATTCAAAATAGCGGTAACATAGATGAAGAAGCTTTGAAAAATTCAGCAGGTTTCGGAATAGCTAATACAAAACACAGACTTAATTTACTTTACGGTATTGAAGGTTTGTTTTCAATCAAAAATCTAAATAATGATTCCGTCATTGTCGAAATAATTATTCCAACAGGAGATGTAACAAATGAAAGCTCTAATAATAGAAGATGAAAGATTAGCAAGGGTAGAACTTCGAAAACTTTTATCACCTTTCAAAGAGATAAAAATAATTGGCGAAGCTGTAAATGCCGAAGATGCTATTAATAAAATTAATGAGTTATCTCCCGACTTAATATTTTTAGATATTCAGATGCCCGGTAAAAACGGATTCGAATTGCTTGAAGAACTTGATAGTGTTCCAAAAGTGATTTTCACTACAGCTTATGATGAATATGCATTGAAAGCTTTCGAATATAATGCAATCGATTATCTTTTAAAACCAATCGAACCGAAAAGACTTGAAGAAACAATAAAAAAAATCACTGAAAGCGAAAGAAATGAGATAACATCTGAATTGGGGCATTACGTTTTAACCGAAAATGATCAGGTATTCGTAAAAGACGGGGATAGATACTGGTTTGTTAAACTTTCTTCGGTACGCTTGTTCGAATCGGAAGGCAATTATGTGCGCCTTTATTTTGATAATAATAAACCGCTAATTTTAAGAACTCTAAATTATCTAGATGAAAGACTGGATGATAAAACTTTTTTTAGGGCTAATAGGAAACATATCATTAATCTTAAGTGGATAGAAAATATTGAACCATGGCTTAACGGTGGTCTATTGGTAAAACTAAAAGGCGGAAATAAAATTGAAGTTTCGAGGAGACAGGCAATTAAGTTTAAGGATATGCTTAGCTTATAAATTACATCTTTAAATAATAGAATAAGTCATTAAAATAGTAAGCGCATTGCAAAAATATTAAAAGAATTTTGCTATTATTACATTATCTGCTTTTTAAAACAATATTTTTTAGGCCGGGTATAAATGCTAATTTAATTTCAAGTTTTGGTTTGTCCATATATTTGATTTAATTTGATTAAAAACCTTGTCAACAAATATTCTTTCCATGCAAAATTCCTCACAACAATCAATTTCTTCTTGTCTTGTTTTATGCTTACAAAGTTTATGCCTGTTT
>CAJXGP010000535.1 GCA_913053915.1 uncultured Ignavibacteriales bacterium
AAAGAAAAACCTCGGAAAGTGTAGTTTTACCGCTTCCGCCATGTCCAATTAGCGCAATATTCCTAATTGATTTCGAATCATATTCTTTCAAGAGATTTCCTCCTTAGATTCAAGGTGAGATGAATGGTATTTCTTATTTTTTTTTGTAGACACTCCAAAATGTACCAATTCCCTTTACGATTGCAATGAAGTTTTTTACAATATCAACAGCCGATACCCCAATGTTGCTCCGGATTCTTTGCTCTAAAGTTAAAATTTTGTTGACTCTCTCTTTCACATCATCAATAATTTTTTTTGTCGTATCTAATTGTTCTTTAGCATTATCCGAAATAGAGTTCAATTTTTCGCTTAATTTTTCAATAGAATCAAGTAGTGGTTGGATTTGCGAAAGAACTCCCTTAATATCACTTTGAATACCTTGTATCGAATTAGTAATCCGGTTAAGATATATAATAAGAGCAATACATAGCAGAATTGCTAAAATTATTAATATGAAAGTGAAAACTGATATTAAAGTCATAATATACTCGGTATAACCTCTAACTAACTTTTACTTTCTTTGTATGCACCGACTCCGGCTTTTACAGCATTTTTCAATTTATTACTTTCGGATTGTAATGTATTTTTACCGCTTGCTATTGTAGAGTTAGCTTTTTCTTTAGCTTCGTTAAATATGCTTTCGGCATCGCGTAATAATTCATCCGATTTTACTTTAGCGTCATTAATCAATTTATCGGAACGCTTTTTACCTTCATTTATTAATTCTTTAGCCTTTACTTTAGCTTCTTCCACATATTTGTCTGCTTCGTCAAAACAGTTATCAGTTTTTGATCGAATATCTTCCCGTAATTCCTTGCCGCTTTTCGGTGCGAATAATAAAGCAAGCGCAGCGCCTATTGTTCCGCCGGCAAGAAAACCAAACAAAATTCCCGTACCTATATTATTATTTTTTTCCATATCCCACTCCTCCTTATATATAATTATTCATGTGTGAGAATATAACAAGCGTCTCTTTGAAAATCAAGAAATCTAATCTTATACTTAAGTTATATCTCATTTATATTTAAATTCTGTGATTTCTAAAACCAAATTTCAAATTATATGGTAAAAAATTTTATTGTTAAACAAACGTTACCGAAATAAAAACAGTTATCAATTTATAATGGAAATTGGAGTAAGGACAGCGAAAAAAACACTGCCCTCCTAAAAGCCAACCTACATATTTTTTACAATTTCTTTTGCAAATTCGGAAGTTTTTACTTTAGTTGCACCATTCATTAACCTGGCAAAATCATAAGTAACAACCTTTGACTTAATAGTTTTTTTAATAGCTTTTTCAATAATATTACATACTTTATTCCAACCGATATACTCAAACATCATAACACCGGAAAGGATAAGTGAACCGGGATTAACTTTATCCATGCCTGCATACTTCGGAGCAGTTCCGTGAGTAGCTTCAAAAATAGCAGTGGAATAACTTAAATTTGCTCCCGGCGCCATACCAAGTCCCCCAACCTGAGCAGCACTCGCATCCGATAAATAGTCTCCATTAAGATTTAGAGTGGCAATAATATTATATTCATCAGGGCGGAGGAGCAGTTGTTGAAACATACTATCGGCGATTCTATTATTCAATAATATTTTTCCTTCAGGTAATTTACCATTGTACTCATTCCAAAGCTCATCTTCGGTAACTATCAAATCTTTAAATTCTTTTTTAGCTACTTTGTAACCCCATTCTTTAAAGGCACCTTCGGTAAATTTCATAATATTTCCTTTATGTACAAGAGTTACACTTTTACGATTATGACTTATGGCATATTCAATTGCCTTCTTCACTAATCTTGAACTTCCATATTCACTGACCGGTTTTATACCTATACCGGAATATTTCCTAATATTTTTATGAAATCTTTTATTTAGGTAATTAGTTAATAAATCAGCATCTTTAGTCCTAGCTTTAAATTCAATACCTGCATAAACATCTTCTGTATTTTCTCGGAAAATGACTATATTTAATTTTTCCGGGTGTTTCATTGGGCTGGGTACGCCGGAATAATATTTAACAGGGCGAACACATGCAAAAAGGTCTAATTTCTGCCGTAGAGTTACATTTAGACTTCTTATACCGCCACCTACGGGAGTTGTCAAGGGTCCTTTAATCGCAATCACATAATCTCTAATTGCTTCGACGGTTTTATCCGGAAGCCACTGATTTTTTCCATAAATTGATACGGCTTTTTCACCTGCATATATTTCCATCCAAGCGACTTTTTTCATTCCTTTATACGCTTTTTCCACTGCGGCATCGAACACTATTTTTGATGCATTCCAGATATCCGGACCTATTCCATCTCCTTCAATAAAAGCTATTATCGGATTATCAGGTACTATAAGGCTGCCTTTATATAC
>CAJXGP010000536.1 GCA_913053915.1 uncultured Ignavibacteriales bacterium
CGCGAAATTGCCAAAGTAATAGTAGGTCAAGACGAAATTGTAGAACAAACCTTAATTTCGATTTTAAGTAAAGGACACGTTCTGCTAGTGGGTGTTCCAGGACTTGCCAAAACACTGTTGGTGAATACCATTGGTGGCGTTCTCGGATTAACTTATAGTCGAATTCAGTTTACTCCCGATTTGCTTCCTGCCGACCTAATCGGAACGCAAATTTATAATCAAAAAGAGGGTAATTTTTTAATCAAGAAAGGTCCTATCTTTTCAAATTTCATTTTAGCCGATGAGATTAACCGTGCGCCTGCCAAAGTACAAAGTGCGCTTCTTGAAGCAATGCAGGAACGACAGGTAACAATCGGTGAGAAAACCTTCAAACTCGAAGAACCTTTCCTAGTTCTCGCAACTCAAAATCCGATAGAACAGGAAGGAACTTATCCACTGCCCGAGGCTCAAGTTGATAGATTTATGTTGAAGGTGGAGATTACTTATCCTTCAAAAACAGAAGAATTAAATATTATGAGGCAGAATGTTAACCCCACTAACAATATCATTCAACCGGTAGTAACAATCGAAGATATTTTAAAAGCCAGAAATTTAATCCACGATGTTTATATAGATGAAAAAATAGAAAACTACATCCTGGATATAGTCTTTGCAACGCGTGTACCAAAGGAATTCGGATTGGATAAATTGGCAGATTTTATAAGTTATGGAGCTTCTCCAAGAGCTACAATCAATCTCGCTTTAAGTGCAAAAGCAATAGCTTTCATTAAGAGAAGAGGATACGTAATACCGGAAGATGTCAGAGCAGTTTGCCTTGATGTAATGAGGCATCGTGTTGCCGTAACCTATGAGGCTGAAGCAGAGGAAATTACTTCCGAGAATGTAATTCATGAGATTTTGAACAAAATAGAAGTACCGTAATTGAATCTATCGTCAAGTCTATGTCCGGATTCGTTTTAAGGATAGTCTTCATTTTTAATTTAAACTTAAACTACATTGTTAACAAAAGAATTAATTAAACAAGTAAGACAAATTGAGATAAAAACCAAAGGGTTGGTGAACCAAGTCTTC
Organism: uncultured Ignavibacteriales bacterium; assembly: GCA_913053915.1. Next base: position 1,072 of record CAJXGP010000536.1, read on the forward strand.
TCGGGTGAATATCATTCCGTTTTCAAGGGAAGAGGAATGGAATTCTCAGAAGTTAGAGAATATCAATTTGGTGATGACATCCGAAATATAGATTGGAATGTTACCGCACGTTTTGGTCACCCTTTTATAAAAGTATTTGAAGAAGAACGTGAATTAACCGTCGTCTTGATGGTGGATATGAGCGGTTCACTAATCTTTGGAACTATAGATAAAACCAAACAACAAATAGCTGCCGAATTAAGTGCTATCCTAGCTTTTTCAGCAATGAAAAATAGCGATAAAGTAGGACTTCTTCTTTTTACCGATAAAATTGAAAAGTTTGTTCCTCCTAGAAAAGGTAGAAAACACGTTTTAAGAATTATCCGTGAAGTCCTTTCATTTGAACCAAAGGGAAAAACCACAAATTTGAAAGGCGCGCTCGAATATATGAACAATGCAATTAAAAAGCGCAGCATAATGTTTCTGATATCTGATTTTATGGACGATGGTTATGAAAAAATTTTAAGAGTTATGGGAAGAAGACATGATTTGATCGGTATTGTGTTGAAGGATGTGAGAGAAAATGAGTTACCTAAAATGGGGCTTGTTAAATTTAGTGATGCGGAAACCGGTGAAGAAAGATGGTTGGATACAAGTAATTCTAAAACACAACAAATGTTTAAAAAATTTATTGCAGAAAATGAGGAAAAACGTAAACATTTGTTTTTATCCGGCAGATTAGATAGCATTGAAGTCCTAGCCGGGCAAAATTACATTAAGCCTTTAGTAGAATTCTTTAGACTGCGTGAGAAGAGATGGTAAAAAAAATATTTCTGCATCTGTCGTTAATATTATTTTTAACAACGGGAACTTTTGCGCAGGTTCGTTTAACGGCTTCTGCGGATTCATCTGCCTATCTGATAGGTGATTATATTCACTATACGATTCGTGTCATTTCTCCGGAAAATTATAAAATATTAACTCCCGTTGTAAATGACACTGTTGCCGGATTGAACATAATAAATATTGAGAACCCAAAGGTAAAGGAAAAAAGCAATAATAAAATAACAATATTTGAATATGTTTTTTCGAAGTATGATTCGGCAAATGTTACTATTCCGGCCGTTACTGTTAAATATAAAAAGCAGAATGATACTACTCTTTATTCAGCACTTTCAAATCCGGTTACTTTTACGGTCAGCATATTAAAGGTTAATCTGAAAAAGGGCATCAAAGACATTAAACCTCCAATTAAGATCCCATTAAATTGGTGGACGATAATTATTTGGATTCTGATTATACTGCTTTTAATTGGTATTGGATATTATTTTTTATCAAAATATGACAGTACTAAAGTGTATTAT
>CAJXGP010000537.1 GCA_913053915.1 uncultured Ignavibacteriales bacterium
TTTAGAATCACAAATCATTGACCCATTATTTTTTTGATATTTCTTATTGCTTGTTTTATACGTTGCTCATTTTCAACCAATGAAATTCTTACATAACCTTCACCATATTCTCCGAAAGCAACTCCCGGAGATGTTACCACATCGGCTTTTTCAATTAACAACTTTGAAAATTGAATTGATCCCATTTCCTTAAATTTTGCGGGAATTTTCGCCCATACGAACATACTCGCTCTTGGTTTTTTTACATTCCAGCCGGTATTATTTAATCCTTCGACTAAAACATTTCTTCTACTTTTGTATACTTTTGCAATTTCAAAAGTAACTTTGGGAGGGGAATCCAATGCTGCAATAGCGGCTACCTGAATTGGGGTGAACATCCCATAATCATAGAAACTTTTTAGTTTAGCAAGCGCATTACATATTTCAGAATTACCTACACAGAAACCAACTCTCCATCCGGGCATGTTGTAACTTTTCGACATTGTGAAAAATTCAACTGCAATTTCTTTAGCGCCGGGTACTTGTAAAATAGAGGGTACTTTTGTTCCGTCAAATACGATATCGCTATAAGCCATATCGTGAATGACTATCATGTCCGACTTTTTTGCAAAAGCAATTATTTCTTTCAGATAATCGAGGTCTACAACGGCGGTAGTAGGATTTGAGGGAAAATTCAAAATAAGCATTTTTGGTCTCGGCCACATATCTCTTGTTATTAGTGATATGTCGGGGATAAAATCCTTTTCTTCGGTTAACGGAATAGAGATTACATTTGCACCGGCTGCGGTGACGCCATAGATGTGTATAGGATACGACGGATTTGGAACCAGAACAACATCGCCGTCATCTAAGATTGCCAGGCAAAGATGCGCCAGTCCTTCTTTACTTCCAATGGTGGCAACTGCTTCGGTTTCCGGATTTATATTAACATTAAAATCCCGTTTATACTTTCTGGAAATAGCTTTTAAAATTCCCGGTATCCCTTTAGACCTGGAATACCGATGAGTTTTGGGGTTGTCAATGGTCTGTTTCAATTTATCAATAATAAAGCCGGGAGTAGCCCCATCCGGGTTACCCATACCTAAGTCAATAATGTCTTTACCTTGTTGTCTTTTCTTCAATTTTATTGAATTTAACTCGCCGAATAAATACGGAGGAAGCCGGTCGAGCCTTTTAGAAAATTGCATAAATTCAGCCTATTTTACAAAAATATAGATGTTATTAATGAATCTAAATTAAAATGATCGTAAAAAATAAATTTAATAGAAAATGAATATACATTCAAAATTATTAATAATATTTTATGAGACGGAGGAAAATAAATACTGGGCTGTATAAGTTGAAGGACAGGTAATTAATCTCTTTAATACTTTTCTATCCTTTCCCTGTCAACTCCTCTGCAATTAATTCAGCTTGTTTTAATACTGTTTCAGTAGCTAACTTTTGCATATCGGGAGGATAACCGTATTGACGTAACGTTCTTTTTACTATTACTTTTAATTTTGCTTTTACACTCTCTTTTATTGTCCAATCTATCGAAGCATTTTGTTTTACCCGTTCAAATAATACAATTGCTAATTCTCTAAGTTTATCTTTTTGCATTACTTCACGCGCACTTTCATTGTTTGCTATGGCAGTATAAAAAGCATATTCAAATTCGGACAAGCCCATTTCTTTTGGCTCTTTGTCCATCTTTTTAATTTCTTTACTCAATTTTATAAGTTCATCAATTACTTCGGCTGCTGTTAATATTTTGTTGTGATATTTCTTTATTGAACTTTCCAGCATTACCATTAAAGATTTACCCTGTACTAAATTAGTTCTCGTACGTGATTTAATTTCATCGTTGAGAAGTTTCTTCAATACTTCGAGGGCAATGTTTTTATGCTCCATATTTTTTACTTCCAAAAGAAATTCTTCCGAAAGTATTGAGATATCAGGTTTCTTTATTCCTGCTGCATCAAAAACATCTATTACTTTCTCGGTTACAAAGGCTTGATCTATAACTTGTCTAATTGCTGTTTCAATTTCCTCATCCGTTTCTTCCACACTTGCCCGCCGAAGGTCTTGCGTAGGCGGGAACCACTGCCTAAAAAGTGTTTCAGCCATCGCCTCTAGGGTTTTGTTTTGGCGGTGGAGTAAGTCTATTTTGTCATCCAAACTGCTAAGGACTGAGGCTATGGCCTTTTGTTCGGGGAGAGGAGGGGTTAAAAATTGGTAATTTTCTATTCTTGAAGGTGAAGTATGCATTATTGATGTACCACTTGCAGAACCAATTATATAGCCTTGATACTCTCTTGTTCTCATAACCCAATAAAGAAAATCTTTATTTGCATTTTCATTTTTAAATTGAACTAGTCCAATTCGTTGATTATGTAGATATTTTTTATTCTTGGAGTAAGGGA
>CAJXGP010000538.1 GCA_913053915.1 uncultured Ignavibacteriales bacterium
GTATAGCTCTAAAATTTACACTTTTTGAAAAATTGACCTTTTTATAATGAACTCATAGATGAATTTTTTCTAAGAAATTTAAATCCTCAGAAGATTTTTCCTTTTATCCGGATAAAACAACCGGAGTGTGATAGATTTTGAAAGGTGTTTAGTAAATTAGTTATTTGTCAAATGTTTATATTATATTTTTAATTAATCAGCACATATTTTATCCCAATTCTTAGCCTGCATTAAAACATACATTGCAATTCTGAAAATGTAGTTTTAATTTTAATTATCTGACAGATAAAATTTCTGATTTTATAACAAAAAACCAATATTATGTTAAAAAAAATTACTATACTTTCCTTATTCGTATTTATGAGCTGTGCATTAATCAATGCTCAAAATAAGCCTAAGTTTTTATTCGATTTTGATTATGCACAGTTTGGCTATGATTCAACATCTAATTATGTTGAATTCTATTATTCCTTTAACCAATCTACAATGAGAAAGGTTAAAAGTGATTCGACTACAAAGATAGAGGGCTATTTATATATAACCATCCAAGACACCTCAAGCGGTAAAAATATACTTAACAAACATTGGAAAATAATGCAAAATGTTAAGAGACTCGTTGTAAAAACCGATAAAAATTTAGTAGGTGAAATTGGTTTCATAATAAATAAAGGCACCTACCGGATAATAGTTGGAGGCAGTGATTCTCTTAATTCAAAAAATAAAAAGTTTATTACAGACTATATGCGGGTAGAACCATTTATAGTAGGTAACGGTATCACGATAAGTAATATTCAGTTGGCTTCGAAAATACTGCAGGATAGTCAAAATAAAAAATCTATTTTTTATAAAAATACTTACGAGGTAATTCCTTCTCCTACTGAGATTTTCGGTGAAAATTTACCTGTTGTTTTTTACTACTATGAACTTTATTCAAACGGTAAAGCAAGAAAAGATTCGGTATTGAAAATTTTAACTTTAATTTATAACAGTAAGGGCAAAATAGTCGAAAGAAAAAGTAGAACAATTTACAATACAGTTCCGGCGAGAGTTGAGGTAGGTGCCTTTCCGGTTGTGAAATTGCCGACCGATTCGTACACTATGTTGTTCTCGGTTATTGATACGGTTGCTAAAACTAGAGCATCCTCTTATAAAACCTTTTATGTATATAATCCTAATATAAAACCGGCAAAAACAACTACTGTTAAAAGCGGAGGTGTAATATCCAGTGTATTCGGTGTGATGAGTAAAGAAGAATGCGATAATCTTTTTGATGAAAGTAAATATATAGCAACCAACAGCGAAATTAACCAGTATTCAAAAATTAATACTCTTCGAGGGAAGCGAAAATTTCTTTATAACTTTTGGGATCGAAGGAATCCTAACCCGGGTATGCAACAAAATACGGCGTATTCTCAGTTTTTAAAAAGGGTTGACAAAAGTAATAGAAAGTTCGGTACATTAACCCGCCCGGGATGGAAAACCGATCGTGGAAGAGTGTTGATAAAATACGGTGAACCGAGTGAGATTGATAGATATCCAAATCAAATTGATACCAAACCTTATGAAATATGGCGTTATAATGATATTGAAGGTGGGGTCATATTTGTATTTGCCGATTTGAATGGTTTTTCGAATTATCAACTTATTAATTCTACTAAACGCGGTGAATTACAAGATTACAATTGGCGTAGTAGAATTGCTCAATAATTTCAATTAAATATTACAATTGTCCTCTAATTTTTAATTTAGGAGTATATAATCCATATTTCATTATATACTCCTATAAACTAAATGATATCCTAACGGCATCTTATTCCCGAGGGTTATTTTAAAATAACTAAAGCTTGGTAAAAAAAATATATTTTTAAATGTATCTTTAGAATGATCGAAAATTCTTTTTAATAACTCATCTCGGAAATAAAATTATTCTATTGTAGGCAGCTTTGTAAAATCTATTTAAATTGGAAATTTAACCAGTTAACATAGATAAAAACTATCGAAATCAATATATTGTCCTGCTTCGCCTCCTATATTAGGTCCCTCAAAGGTTTCTTATAGAAAAAATATATTTTAAAAAACCTACACTCTCAAATAATTTAAAATTAAATTCAACATTTACACTACACACTTATTTACATTAATGTTTTCATTTAGGTAAATTTAAACTTCCAAATAAATATAGGTATATACAGAAATGATAATAAATGGTTGATCGAATAGAATATATTTTATTTGTAGGATTTAGTAAATTCTTTAAACTTATCGGATTATATTTAACTAGAAGGTTTGCTTCGATATTAGCACTATTCTTTTATTATCTTATTCCCATAAGAAAAGAAACGGTTGTGGAAAATTTAAAATTGGCATTTCCTGAATATTCAGGAAATGCCAATTTTAAATTTT
>CAJXGP010000539.1 GCA_913053915.1 uncultured Ignavibacteriales bacterium
CATAGAAAAAATAAAAGAATACAAGCATGCTTTACAGTCGAAGACTCACAGAAAGTCAAGGAAATTTTGGAAAAGGAAAACCTTTTATCAAAATAAATTTTTTTATTCCGTATAGTTATTTATATTTCTTGTCCACCGATACCTAAGTTTTATTCGGAAATAGGTTTGACTAGATAAGTATTCATTTACAAATTTAGGAGCTTACTTAATGTCTTTTCTTTTAATTATTCAAGAGTTTCGTTGCTAAGCATTTTATAAGCTTCGCCACGAAGTTTCCCCCAAGTATCGTGACAGATTACAAATAAAGCGAAAGTTCCCTCTTCCTTTGTAAGAGCGGGGGATTGGAAATGAGTTTTTTTGCTTGTCACCGTCCTTTTATTCAATGACGTAGGCATTTGATAGTACCTCGCAATGATAGTCAAAAATCGCTCACAATTTAGGAAGATGTAAAACAAATAAACCCAGCCTCGTTAAAAAGCCGGGTTTATAATAATTATCTATGTGAAGACCATTTTACGGTAATAATGTTTTGTTGTGTTGACGAATTAAATTCAAATAATTTAATTGCAAATTAAGCATATTATGAAACTAAAATTTAGTTTAATAGTTTAATTCTTTTTTCATTATTCCAAATTGTTCTTTATCAATTTCGCCGTTTGCATAACGTTTTTTAAGTATATCTAAAGCATCTTCACGAGGCGGATAGTAATCTCTCGGAGGACGGTTTCTGGTGTTATTGACAAGAGTAATAACACCCCAAATAACAACACCGATTATAATTAACCAAAAAATCCATCCGAACCACATACCGCCAAATCCCATACCACCAAATCCATTCATCATTTTCATTCTCCTTTTTTATTATTAAATATTAAAATATTTTTTTGATTTCATTTGGGCGGTTTTTACCCGCCCATTGAATATTCATTACATTTAACTAAACTTATTTTCCATTCCTCAGCATACCACCGTTATTCCTACTCATCGTACCATTCATCATTCCACCGCCGTTCATCATTCTTCCCATATTTCCGTTTATCATACTGCCCATGTTCCCGTTCATCATTCTTCCCATATTTCCGTTCATCATACTGCCCATGTTCCCGTTCATCATATCTCTCATATTTCCGCTCATCATATTGCCCATGTTCCCATTCATCATACCTCTCGTATTTCCGCTCATCATATTGCCCATACCGGTACCGCTCATCATTCCATATTCGAATCCGGCATATTGAGAAGCAGATCCACGGTAATAAGTCAATTGCTCTTTGGTGAATACCTTATCGATTTCAGCTTTTGCATCTATATGTAAAGCGAATGTTTTATCTTTTAATGAATTTATTTTCGAATAATTTTCTTTCAACTTAGTTGCATTGAAATTTGTGCCCGAGTTGTAAGTTCGTGCTTCATTTCTTAAAGAGTTTATCTTTTGACGAAGAGGAAGAATTCTCTTATTATATTCAGCTCGAATATTGCTGATTTTATTTAATTGAGTATCTGTCAATTTATACTCTTTAGGCACATTTGAATTCGAATATCCGCCATCACAGTTTTGCTTCATATTTCCTTGCGAAAATGCAGTTGATGAAAACATAAGTAAACCGAACATTGTAACTGTTAAAACAGATAATGATTTTTTTAGGTTTAACATTTTTTACTCCTTTTTTTGTTATTGTTTTTGTTTTTTTTATTTGTTTGATTCCGGAATTTCTTTTCTGCAATAATTACAAATTTTACTATTTGCTTCTATAATTTTGCCGCAGAAAGGGCAATTGATTTTTAATTTAAAATTGCATTCAGGACAGCGTAAATAAGTATCTAAAACTTCAGCTCCACATTTGGAGCATTTATTTTTTTGTCTATCGAAAGAAAAGTAATGCAATATTTTTTTTTGATTTATCATAATGAATATCCAAAATAAACTGTAATGTAATTTGTCAATATTCCTAATTCATTTAAGGGGTGGAATAATATGTTATACATTTGTTAAATATTAAGTTATTCTATTCCACCCCTTAAATATTTTGTTCATTTTTTAATTTCCTTTTCATTGTATATCCAAATTGGGTGCCAAACTAATTTTTATTCTTTTTTCCGTAAAAAACTTTCGATATATGAAAGTATAATTAATATTTTTACCGGTTGTTTTATTTTCAATTTATAATTTGTGATAAATCAAATATCTATTAACCCCTTATTTTATAGGTATTACAAGCTACTTGCAAATTTATCTTACGTAGAAATGTACTTATGGATTAAAAGCGGCAGATATTTTAATTTTATCGGAATATTTAAGAAATGACGGTTCGGTTAGAGTTGGAAAAATTCTTAATTTTATTGAATGTGAAATTATTTCGCAATATTTAACAAATTAAATAGGCGGGGGCGGTATTTTTT
>CAJXGP010000540.1 GCA_913053915.1 uncultured Ignavibacteriales bacterium
TTCTCGCAATGCATATAATAATGAGAGGCGCAGCCCAAAGTTTCTTAAGAATTATGAAGAACTCTTTGCAATGTCCTTACCTCACATGGATACGGTAAATGATGTATATCAAATAATATCACCGGAAGAGTTAGAGAGATTCAAAGTAAAAATAGTAGAAGAGCTATTAGAGAAAAAAGTACTACATAAATGGCGGTTGTTAGGGAAGTACTTTGTAGTAGCCATAGATGGTACGGGAGTGATGAGTTTTGATAAACGACACTACGATAAATGTTTGCTCAGCACTTATGCAAGTGGAAAGAGAAGTTACTTTCATAATGTATTGGAAGCTAAAAGTTGGTATTGCCGATAGGTTTGTCAATATCGCTCGGTACAGAATGGATAGAGAACGACGGAGCTGAATACAATAAGCAGGATTCGGAACTAAAAGCCTTTAAGCGGCTATCGGTAAAGTTAAAGATATCATAAGGCCGGAGGAAGAAATCGTTACAACACATCAATGGATAAATGAAATAGATTATAAGGGGACGAAACTAAATTGGATAGAGACAAAAGAAATAACAACGACCGGAGAAGAGACGACAACGAAGAGATTTGTATATGTAAGTAGTTTTAAGATAAGCAAGAAGAATGCAGCACAAATTAATCACTCAGGACGCTTAAGGTGGAAGATAGAAAATGAGGGATTTAATCAGCAGAAAAACAAACAAATATTAGAGAACGATAAAATCCAAACCCACAGCGGGCTTGACGCTAGGCATACTGTTTTCAGGCTGATATTACTGCCTTAAACGAGGTACTAATATTTTGCCCCTGAATTTCTGTGTAAATAATGTTTCATTTGAAATAATAATAAATTTTAATATCTTTAAAATTATATTTATTCCTCATTAAAAAATGATTATAAAACATCCATGATTGTAAGCAGACACACACCTGTCCCAGCTTGTCCCGATGTCTTTTTATCGGGATGCCTTTTACGGGAAGGAAATGATTAATTTTGTGAAATGGAAATATGTATAAATGTGAGTGTATGATTGATTGATTGTATGGATGAACTTTTATTATGGACTCAAACATAATTAGAAAATACAAACATATAAAAATAAAAGTGGAATGAATAAAATAAAGACAATTTTAGAAAAGTTAAAAAAATGTTAAATCATTATATGGTTTTTCAAATTTAAATTATTAAAATATTTTAAAGTTTTAACAATCAGGTGATATTATGAAAAATAAATTTACACTTGAATATTGGATCGAGGATAATTGGTATGTGGGTAAACTAGTCGAAGTGCCGGGAATTTTTAGCCAAGGGAAGAATTTAAAAGAACTTGAAGAAAATATTATAGATGCATACAAACTTATGGTTGGAGAAGAACCAAAAGTATATCATCCAAAATCCAGGACCAAAAATATTATAGTGAATGTTGTGTGAAAAGAGGAAACTTCATAAGGGAATTGGTAAAGGCAGGATGTTATTTAAAACGCCATGGTAAAAAACATGATATTTATGCCAATCCAAATAACGGAAAACATGCGCCGGTTCCGCGTCACGCAGAGATAAAAGAAAGCTTATGTAAACTGATCCGGAATCAGTTAGGGATATGAGTAAAGATAAAGATTTTGATAAAACAGATAATAAATGAAAAAAACCATTAGAAATAATCGACTGATTTAAAAATTGAATTATCTCCTACATATAATTATAATGATAAATATTTATATCATTCTTTCAACAAGTACAAACTTGCTTGTCGGAGTTACAAATTTATTATCTATCGGTCAAGCTGCTTTCTATGGTATAGGAGCATACCTTGCCGTTTACGCACTGATGACATTAAATCTTCCGTTAATTCCTACTTTAATTTTTGTGTTTCTTTTTACGGCGGTTTCAAGCTTAACGATTGCTTATCCTTCTCTTAAATTAAAAGGTGATTATTTTGTTCTCGCTACTCTCGGTTTTCAGTTAATTGTTTACACAATTATGTATAATTGGATTGCCGTAACGCGCGGTCCTTACGGTATTCCCGGAATTCCCGCTCCGAAACTTTTTGGAACATTTGAAATTTCCGGTATAGTTCCGTTTCTAATACTTTCAACTATACTTGCTGCACTAACCGTATTTCTTTTCCGCCATCTTATTCATTCACCTTTCGGCAGAGTTTTGAAAGGTATTAGAGACGATGAAATTTCGGTACTTACACTTGGGCGGGATATAACCAAATTCAAAGTTTGGGCTTTTGTTGTTTCAAGCGGGTTTATTGGAATTGCCGGGGCTATTTATGCAGCTTATGTCTCTTATATTGATCCTACAAGTTTTAATTTGAATGAGGCTATTTTTATTTTAACCGCAGTTTTAATAGGCGGTTCGGGTAATATAAAAGGTCCTGTACTTGG
>CAJXGP010000541.1 GCA_913053915.1 uncultured Ignavibacteriales bacterium
CTGATATTCACCGGTGGGTTTATCACTGTTTACAACATCTGCAACGACTCTTCCGAGCATGTCGTATATTCTTAATAAAACATGAATGCTTCCTTTGGTACCTGCATTTATTTTGTATTTTATTATAGTTTCAGGATTAAAAGGATTAGGATAATTTTGATACAGTTTATAACCGACAGGCAAATAATTATTGTAAACGACATTTGTAGATTTCGGCATCGGCTTACCGGCATTTTCCCATGCAGTATAAATCAAACCGGCTAATTTGTCGGAAGCACTTTTAAATAATTTAATTGTAAATTTACCCGTTAAACGCCACAATTCATTATAATACACATCGGAATAATTATTCCCGGCAATTGAAGTTGCAATTCGATCGGCAGATAAAACCGAATCAACATAATTATAATTATAGTATATATAGCTAAAAACAAAATTGGATACATTCGAAACATAGGAAGCGGTATCGGGAGAGTATGTAATCAAGGATTCAAATTTACCAATCATGGATGACTCATACCTTGAGTGCACACCTTGCTGATTTGTAAATTGACCATTGTAGTTTTCAGTCAAATGCAACGGCATGTATGAGTCTCCAACGTAATGACCGAGATCGGCGGCTGTTTGTTTAACTTTATTCCAATCTTTTCTTTTGAATTGTTGAGTTAATGAATCTACCGAAGTAATAATTGTCCAGGGTAAAATTCCGTTACGAATAACAGTATTATAGCCATGAATTGAAACCAAGGAATCAAAGTTCTGGGAAATAGCTCCGTACGAAACAAATTCAGGGTACCTGTCAATATCAATATAATGTTTGGGAGATTCATTGGGATCTTGGTTTTTTCTATAATCCGCATCCGAAGCATGCTCAGCTAAAAACGATGCCCAATTTTTAAAGAATTCCATTTCCCCGGGTAAAAAAGCGGCTGAATTCTTATTAATAATTTTATGCCCAACTTTTCCCCACCCGCCGAATAATAGTGTTAATAACAAAATTAACCATATAGATTTTTTACTTTTCAATCTTTACCTTTCCATTTATTCAGTGATTAAAACATAAAATGACACATAAGTTCACTATAAAGAAGACGTTCATTTGAAACAAAAATCCAAAAAGCTTTATTCTATTTAATAGCTCACGTTACGCAGAAAGTTAGAAAATCATTAAATTTCTAAGTAAGAAAATAAGAGGTTAGACATGAACAAGCAACTCTTAGAAATATACTCTGATTATTTAATGAGTTCATATTCATATACAACAGCCACAGGACTTTCGATATTATCAGAAGGGAAAATAAGTCACGATAAGATTACAAGATTTTTAAGTTCAAAGGATTTCATGTCAGCGGAGTTATGGAAGTTAACAATAAAAGAATTAGCAAGGGAAGATGGAGTAATAATAGTAGACGACACGATAGAGGGAAAAGCTAAATACAGTTGAGAATGAAAGTAAATTTTGCGTAACGTGAGTTTCTAATATAAAAATTGATTACGCTGACTTCTTTTCTACATTTTGAGGTCTCTTAGCAGGTATTCCAAATAACATACCTTCGGCACTTATATCCTCATCAATTTCCGGCCAATGAACCCCTATTCCATTACCAATGATCTTATATTTACTTCGTTGTTCTTTTGTTGCTTCGGTTAACCGCCAAGACCAAGTCAAAGGAATACTTATTATTCTTCCAACTTCTAGATAGGCTGTGATGGTCTCATTTGTCATTTTAATATTTTTGATACGGGGATCAATATTTACCACAGTGCTCATGTCAAACTTCTTTTATTAATTCAATGTTTTTTTTTGATTATTTTCATTATCTTATTTAGTTCTTTAGCCGAAAACCCATAATTTTTTGCTAAAGCTATCGGCTCTATCCAAAACTTACATACCATATTTCCTTTACTAACACGTACATGCATAAATTCATTGCAATCAAAACTAAAGAAGAAAGATCTAAAACCATTTGATATGTTTTTTATTGTCGGCATTGTAAATATTTACAATTTAAACTATATTCTTCACATTATAATCTAAATTAAGTAAAAATTATCTGATTAGCGATTCAGTTATTCTTTTGATAATTCTATTACAGCTAACGCTAAAGTTAACTTACCAAACAGTTACACTAAAACCGGTACGATAAACAAATCTAATATTTTTTCCTCAAAACTAAAATTAAAACACAGTGGTTTTGTTAGGTTGAAAACGATGTTGAGCTAAGATCTTCCTTCGACTTAGTCCAATACTAGATTATTCCAAAGAAATGCTATGGTATCTCGGCAAGTTTACCCCGATGCACTTTATTGGGGGCTTCGAGATGAATGCTTTATGTTCATAATATTTCAAAATTTATGTGTTTATTTATTAAGCTGAAATGTTTATCAAGTGT
>CAJXGP010000542.1 GCA_913053915.1 uncultured Ignavibacteriales bacterium
AAACCTCACCGACTTTACCCTTTTCAAAGACCATTTCTATCGCTTTATTATGGTCAATAACATAAATCCAATCTCTTACATTCATTCCGTCACCATACACAGGTAGTTTTTTATCGTTTAATGAATTTATTATTATCAAAGGTATGAGTTTTTCGGGAAATTGATAAGTCCCATAATTATTAGAACATCTCGTTATTACAACCGGCATGCCGTAAGTATGATGAAAAGCCAATACCATCAAATCGGCTGCAGCTTTACTGGAAGAATACGGACTATTAGGTGATAATGCCGTTTCTTCCGTGAACAAACCTTCCTCTCCCAAACTCCCGTAAACTTCATCTGTAGAAACTTGAAGAAATTTCTCCACTTCAAATTTTTGTGCGGTTTCCAGTAAAACATTTGTCCCGATTACATTTGTTCGATAAAATATTTCAGAACCTGATATACTTCTATCTACATGTGATTCGGCAGCGAAATTAATTACGTACTTTATACCAAATTTTTCGAAAATATATCTCACTAATTGAGCGTTGGCAATATCACCTTTAATAAAATAATAATTTTTCTTATTTTCAGATCGCTTTAAGTTTTCCAAATTTCCGGCGTATGTCAATTTATCTAGGTTAACGATATTATAATCATCTCTTTCATGCAAGATATTATTAATGAAATTACTTCCTATAAATCCCGCTCCGCCGGTAACTAAAATATTTTTCACTAGCTCCCTCAATAAGAAAATAAACCGATAAAAATTCCGGTTTGAATAAAAAAGTTGTTTCCGTTAAGATTAGACGGTACTCCTGAAAGTTCCCTTCCATTATCAATTGTCCACTTTGTACTTAACTCAAATTGATAACCTACTCCTATTCGAAATGAAACGAATCGATAAAAAGGGATATCGAGATTTAAAGTCGGAGCAACCATCCAATAGTTATTTCTAATATTTTTATTGATATAGTTTGAAGTAAGATTATCGGCATTATTCCATACTTTATTCCAATCAATATTTTTTTTGTTATTATAAATTTCAATATTTAAACTACCGCCGCCAATAACGGCTCCAACAGAAACGGCAATATTTTTGACAAATGGGATGGTATACTCAACCGTTACCCCGCCGCCGTTAAGGGAATAAATCACCTGTCGATTAGTTCCGTTCACTATTGAAGAAGATGATGTAGAGCCGCTAAATCCCATTCCGCCGATTCGAAAATTTTTTATAAAACCTAAATAAATGAATCCGGCTTCACCGGAAGCATAGAACCCGTTATTCGACAACTCAGGCGTACCGAAAGAAATCAACTTATGATTAACTGCGCTCATATTAGGAAAATACCAGCTTGGAGTATATCCGACCCCACCTCCAAAAGGAGCGTCAAAAAAGGAAGATTCTTGTGAATAAACAGAAATAGTAAAAATTATTATACTACTAAGTACAAGTATTATTTTTCTCATAAAATTATAACAGGTATTTTATAAATGGAACCGCTCTGAAAAATTCAGCTATTTACGCTTTTACTCCCTTAAAAATCCTTCACATAAAGATGGAAAGTATAAGTATATATTACATATTTGATATTTTTTGGATTCCTGTTTCCCATTTATGTGGGAACAAGTTTCACAGTAATGATCTTTTTAGACCAAACTTACAAATTTACCAAAGAAGATATGTAAATACAAAGAGCTAAATTTCTATACTTTTTAGCGAAATTTTAATTGGAAACCTAATAAATAAAACTGTATTATTTAAGTCATTTATTAAAGAACATCTGCTTATAATTTGTCGGCAGCGTTTAAAGATAATCAACCTTCATTTTGTAATCCCATTTATCAAAATATAGATTTCCTCCGCGCCACTCAACCTCACCCCTTTGAAAATCGTTGGTTTCGCTGCGAGGATATATTTTAGTGGGATAAAGGGGTTGCCCATAATCATCATTTATAATTAAATGATATGCATCAATCCCATCTGTGAAAAAATATTGAATTTTAGGATCATCCGAATGCCTCACTCCCATATAAGGATCAGAGGGTATCCAGCCATAGCCTTCAAAATAGACTTCTGTCCAGTCATGCAAATTCACATTACCGGGATGCATCATCCAGCCGCTTTGCCATCTAACAGGAATTCCGTTATATCGGCAGAGAGTAATAAAAAGCAATCCTTTTATTCCGCAGTCGCCATGCATATTTGTTAAACTATAATCGGAAATATTATCGATTGTCGAATATTCTCTTGCACTCGCCCACGGGATATTATCGGAAATCCATTTAAAAATCAGTTTAACTTTTTTGTAAGGATTCTTTTCGTTTCCAATTATTTTATTTGATAATTCTTTAATCTTATTTGTAAACACAACATACAACCTTTCGATATATCGAAAGGTTGTAT
>CAJXGP010000543.1 GCA_913053915.1 uncultured Ignavibacteriales bacterium
AAAGATCCATGTCGCTTCTTTCAAAATCGGTGCCTTTAACTAAGGAGCCAAACAGCACGATAGAAAGCAGGTTAAAATCTGTTTTGCCGGGCAACACAGATAGAAGTTTTTCAACTACAAAGAAAAGCTTATCTCTTTTCTTTAGAAAATCTTCAGCTATCCGGTTGGATATTTTAACAAAGCTCGTTTTTACTTCCGGACTCTTATAATTCGGTTGGCAATATTTTCGCTTTGAGCGTTGCTCAATAATTATAATATTCCTGTTCTGCAAATCTTCAACCCGTTTGTGTACATAGCTATAAGAAATGCCGGTCTTTTTAGCTAATTCATTAATTGTGAATTGAGCCTGTAAGTCATTATAGAATATCTTCATTATTCTATCTTGCACCTGGCAACCCCCTCTTATCACTTTCAGTGATAATGTTATCACTTTTAGTGATAATTGTCAATTCTTAATTTCGGTAGGTAGTAAAAATATGGTTAAAGGGGACAGCGACCATTTATTTTCCTATTTTTCAATATTCTTCTCTTCATCCGCAAACCCGACTTAGGCCGCGATTCCTTTATTTCCCCAACTATTATTTCAATCCTCTTATCAAACTCTCTATAGTATTAACAAAATCTATTGCGTTTTTATAAATCTTCGCAGCGTCTTTCCGGGCAATAACAGCATCAGCTTTATATTGTGCTGTATTTCTTTTGGATTTTGTTGCCCACATTCTGTTAACATACCTTTCGTCAAGCTTCTTGGCAGACTTAATTTTTTCTATGTCTTCGGACTCTATCACTTTTTCTTTCAAGACAAAATGATACTCTAAGCCTTCGATGAGACTCTCGTGACTTTCAGCCTTTATTCCAACTGCCGCCAGTGCCGCAGTTGCTGCATGAAACATCGCATAATATCCACAACTTATAACCCAATCATATCCCATATAATCTTCACTTACTTTTAATCTTTTTTTACTCTCTTTATCTCTTGAAACTTCCGTCAGTAAAGAGGCTGTTTCAATGTTATGCCTTGCCTTATCAACATAATACTTCATCAATGTTGTAATCGTTGGATCTGCCCTCAACTTACCACTGTCAAAATAGCCTTTCACTTTGATTTTCAGCATTTCTTTTTTTAAATTGCTCATTTTATCGCCTCAAAGACTAACTCCCAAAATTTCTCAGCACCAAACAATATTATTTTATTTTTCAGAATTTCTTTCCCAACATTATTCTCTTTTTCTTTTAGCATTGTTAATAAGTTCGTTGGCTCGGAAACCAGGGGATTTATTTCGATACCAAAACTTTTTGACAAGGCTACGCATTCCATCTCAATGGATTCATCGTATTTCTCTTTTGAAGATTGCAAGTACTCTGTAATTAAACATGGCTCATCCCCCTTTCCAATAAAGTTTTATCATCTTTGCCTGCTAACTCAATAAATATTTCGTGAAGGGAAATATCATTAGCATTGAACTTTTTGATTTTAACGTTATGCTCGACTAATTGTTTAAGAAGTTCCTGCGTTTGTGATGCTTCTTTAACACGGATGCCGGTCGAGTTCCCAAAATCGGATATCTTTTCTACAATGGGAGAATTTTCCAAAAAAGAAATATCACCTTCGTGTGTCAGACTAATATTTTGCTGTGCATATTTTCCTTTTATTTTTGCAAGTGACCCTTTTAATATTATTTTACCATAATCTATCATAGCGATATAATCACACATCTTTTCCGCATAATCCATCAGGTGAGTTGAGAAAATCACTATTTTCCCTTTCTTTTTCATTTCAAGAATTATTTCTATTAATAAATCCACATTGATAGGATCAAGTCCGGCAAACGGTTCATCAAGAATAATAAATTCAGGCTCGTGTAAAATTGTAGTAATAAATTGTATTTTTTGCTGATTTCCTTTCGATAGATCTTCTATTTTAGAAAGTTTCCGGTCAATTAAACTAAATCGTTCAAGGTAATTTAACGCTCTGTTTTCAACGTCCTTCCCTGTTTTCCCTTTAATTTCAGCGAAAAAAAGGAGAGTTTCGAGAACTTTCATTTTTTTATAAAGACCGCGTTCTTCCGGCAAATAACCGACCTGGCTTTTAAAATCTTGCCCGATTTTAGCTCCTCTTAAAATAACTTCACCTGCATCGGGCATGTAAATATTCATCATCATTCGGATAGTAGTTGTTTTGCCTGCTCCGTTGCGTCCAATTAAACCGAATATGGTCTCTTCGGGAACTTCGAATGACGCATTGTCTACAGCTTTAACACTACCGAAAGATTTCGACAAATTTCTAATTTCTAATGCATTCATATTTCCTCTAACATTTAGTTAATATTTCAACAAATTATTTAATAACTATTTTATTTTAGGTAATAGTTTACTTTTCTTTTTTCCCCA
>CAJXGP010000544.1 GCA_913053915.1 uncultured Ignavibacteriales bacterium
TAGGTCGAATCAATTTTCGAATGATTATAAACGTCCTTAGCAATTGCTTTAATCCATGTATCTCCATAAGCAACCGCTTTTGCATAATATATAATATGATTGGTATCGGTGTGAGCTACAAGATTATCAGTTATATACAAAGATAAATTTTTTGCATCACTTGATACGACTTCTATTTTTACCGAGTCGTTTAGATTTACGAAATAAGGAGTCTGAGAGGGTGAAGTAATGTTCACATTTAAACCGGTTTGATAAATTTTTAAGAAAATATCACTTCCATCAGCATTTCGACCGACTATATAATCGGAGCCGACTTTTGAAGCGCTTCTAAAAACAAACGCCAAGTCTAAAATTGTTTCGGTATTGGGAACGCCGTAATATTTTCTTGGGTTAGCAATTATAATTTGGTAAAGATTGGTCCCGATTCTCGTCATTTTCGGTTCTTTAGAATTATTTCCCCAGCTATTCGGATCACCTTTAACATGTCGCCAATCGGAGGGAGAAGTACTTGAATTAGTTATTACACCGGTATGAGCATAAACATCGCCGGTATAACCAACTAACGCCTTATTGCCTTTAGTTGCGTCGTACGTAATGGTTATTGTATCCGTATCGGCCGGAAATTGGGGCGAAGAGCTTAGAACCTGCGATATACCAATCTGATAAAATGCCAAAAATATTATTAATATAAACTTTATTTTCATTTATCTTTCCTTATGATATTCTTTTAATCCTTTTTAATTATCTTATTATTTTATAATTGAGTTTATTCTAAAAATACTGATGTGTCATTCCAATTCTGTGCACATTCATTTCGCAGTATAAACTCCATGAAGAATTTCTAATCCATTATAAAATAAGAGACCCTTCAATCGCCTCGTTCCTTCAGAATAACCCTATTGAGCTTTTTAAAATAGCCCATAATTAAATTGTTTTTATTTCATTTGATCAAATGAAGGTTTACCACCTTGAACCCAAGCAGTATATATTAAAGAAGCAATATCTTCGGCAGCATGGTTAAATTGAATTTTTGTAATGTATTTGGTTCTAAACCAAAGTATACGGTAATAATCTTGATTTTCCGTAGAACCTGCTTCTTTTTCCGCTAATTTATCCGCATCAAAGAGTACATCGCATACCGAGTTCGAATTGGAAATGTAATTGAAAATAAATTTTAACGGGTTCTTTATGTATGGGGCTGAACGAAATTTAAAGGCTTTTTTAAGGTCTTTTAAATGTTCATTTACCATAGTAATTTCATACCTGGCATGTATACCTTTTTGCCCGGTTAATTGACCGTTATAATTCATTACCGTATGCATCGGTTGATGAGCATCGGCAACATAATGTCCTAAATCTGCGGCATAAAAAAGTGCTTTTTCTTTATTTTTGTTTTTAAATGCTTTAGTTAAATTCTTGAATGTATTTAAAGTTGCCCATGGAAGAATACCCTCTTTAATAACCACATCTTTTCCGTATTTCGATATTAATGAGTTTTCGTTTTCAATCATTTTACCTTCTAGAAATGACTTATAATAATCGATATCGATATAATGTTTCGGCCTTTCCGACGGATCAATTTTTTTTCTTAAATCAGCATCAGAGGCATGTTTTTCTAGATATGACTGCCATTTCATAAAAGGTTTCATAGCCGGAGGAAAATAATAAACGGACATCTTGTTAATTAATTTATGTCCTTTTTTTCCCCAGGAAAAAGCAGATTGAGTAAATGTAAATAATAAAATTATTACTAAACCAAAAAAAACGGATTTACTTTTCATCGAATTTATCTCCTATAATCTGAACAATTATTTCTCTGTTTCTCGATCTATTATCAAAATCAATTAAGATTATTTGTTGCCATGTACCTAAAAGCAATCGTCCTTCTGAAAACGGCACATTAAAAGAAGCCCCTTGCAGGGATGCACGCAAGTGTGAATGTCCGTTCCCATCATGCCAGGTATCATTATGATGATACCTTATATTCGAAGGAATAATTTTTTCGAAAAAATTGGGATAATCTTTTCTCAAACCCGGCTCAAATTCTATTGTGGTAATTCCTGCCGTTGATCCGCTAACAAAAATCAGCGTATTTCCCTCATTGAAGCCGGAGGAACTAATTTTTTCTTGGATATCGCCGGTGATATCAATAATATCTGTATTCCCTTTAGTGTGAACGTTAAATGATGTTGTTTTAATTGTAATCACGTCAATTATTCTGTTGATTATTTTATGCTTTTGGTCACAAATCTAAATACAATTTCTTAAAAAATAATGCTAATAAAAACTACCCAAATGGGGTGTTTTCAATACTATTAACCCACCTTAGGGAGTGGAATAGAATAACTTTAGGGGGTTGGATAGAACAACTTATCCCACCCCCTAAATAT
>CAJXGP010000545.1 GCA_913053915.1 uncultured Ignavibacteriales bacterium
TACTTCCTGTTAAAAACAGGACTCATTAAGACGTAATGTGATATGTAGATTACTAATGTGTGGTCTATACCCAAAATCTTTTAGATTTGCTGTTGTAGGAGCAATTCATGGAATCTGTTGAATTAATCTTTTTCTTACAAATGCAACTAATCGTACGCGTCTTCTTTCGTGAGTTCTCCATAATTCTTCATCGGGAATTTTATCGATATTCTCCCATAAATTGGAAGAAGCGGGATTTGAAACCCATTTTTCACCGATGTACTGCAAGAATAATCCTTCCATTTCGTTGGATATATGTGAACGTATGTGAACGCCATTTGTTATATATCCTATAGGTATTTCATTGAATGGAACATCTTTATAACCTGAAGCCCACATTTTTTTAGAGATTTCACCGTGTAATTTACTTACTCCATTAATATACCCTGCTGTATTCATGGCTAGATGAGCCATATTAAATACATTGGAATTTTGTCCTTTGTAAATAGTTTCCAAGGAATAAAATTCTTTAGAGCTAACTTTTAATTCATTGCGATAATAATTACCAAAATATTTTTCTACCAGCTCATTCGAAAATATATCTATACCTGCAGGTACGGGAGTATGTGTCGTGAAAATATTTGAATAGAAGCCTACTTCCTTAGCTTCCATAAAAGAAAGATTATCCTCTTTAATAGCAATTTTAATTCTTTCCAGAGAAAGGAAAGCGGAGTGACCTTCATTCATATGACATACCATAGGTTTGATACCAAGCGCATGCATTGCTCGAATACCGCCAATCCCCAAAATTATTTCCTGTTGAATTCTAGTTTCAACATTTCCACCGTATAAAGTTTGTGTTATTTTTCTATCTTCAGTCGAATTAAGCATAGTATTTGTATCTAAAAGATACAGGGGAACTCTACCGACTTGAATTTTCCAAACCTGGAAAAAAACTTTTCTATCGGCTAATTCCACCGACAAAGTCAGGGATTTATTTTTTTCATTCATTACCAATTTCATTGGTAAATTATCGAAATCATTTAGCTCGTATCTTTCAAGTTGCCATCCGTCTGAGTTAAGATACTGTTGAAAATATCCTTCTTTATAAAGCAAACCAACTCCCACAAGCGGTATACCCATATCGCTGGAAGCCTTCAGATGATCACCTGCCAAAACCCCTAACCCACCTGAATAAGTCTGCAAACATTCTGTTAATCCAAATTCAGCAGAAAAATAAATGATATTAAATTCGTTGGAATATTTATAGTTTTTTTGTACCCACGTCTTTTCCGATAAATATTCATTTAATTTGTTATAAACTCTTGTTAAATGAGCATTAAAACCATCATCATTAGAAACTTCATATAGTCTTTGCTGGCTAATTTTTCCAAGCATCATAACAGGATTATGATTAGTATTTTCCCATAACTCCCTATCTAACCTTCTAAATAATTCACGAGAATCAGGGTTCCATGTCCAATGCAAGTTATAAGCTATTTCCCTTAAGTTTTCAAGGTTTTTAGGTAATGTGGGAATAACTAAATAACTGCCAAAAAATTTATGCATAAATTTACTCCGCTTGATTACTAATAATATTCATAGTTATTGTAAATATTTTAAATTTATAATATACATAAAGAATATTTTTAATAAAAAAATTTGTTTCTCTTTTTTGTAAATATTTTTCTAACTTACAGATTAAAATAAAATTTTTACAACCGATAATTTTATGAAAGTTTTTTGGAAATAAGACTATTATTTAATATCATTAGAATACTTCATTTCTTAAGAGTTGATTGGGATATCACTTAAAATTATGATATACCTTTATTCGATTGCGGATCATATTGTTTAATAATTTAATTTTTATCAGAATTCAATGAAAAATATACTGTTGCTTGAAAACGACGATTCGGTAATTTCAACTATCCTGCAAGTGCTAAACAGCGAAGAATTTTATATCCACGTTGCTGAGAACGCTTCAAAAGGTTATGCACTGGCATTAAAATATTTACCTAATTTGGTTATTTGCAATATGAATCTATTCGATTCTGAAGAGGATGCTTTTATATCATATCTTAGGACAAACTCACTTATTTCAAATGTTCCCATTATTTTTCTTGTCGATAATTCGACAAATAAAATACAGAAGAGAAAAGAAGATTATGGTTTGGATTTTTATATTAAAAAGCCATTCACAGCGAATGAAATTTTAATAATTACCGAACTATCCCTTAAAAAACATGAAACATTATTGAAAGAAACCGAAAAAAAGTTAAACAATTTGAGAGGCAGTATATCGTTTTCCCTGCCGCATGAGTTTTTCACACCTATAAACGGCATCATCGGGTTCTCGGAAATTTTAATGAGAGAATATGAGCATCTTAATAAATCGGAAA
>CAJXGP010000546.1 GCA_913053915.1 uncultured Ignavibacteriales bacterium
CGATTTAGACAGGCTTTCAATATGCAGGCACGATTAAAACTAACTTTACCTTGTTCAGACTTTATTCGTCTTAATGTTGCTTGAATAAATGTTTCAGGCAGACGAGTTCCCGACAAAATACTTCTAATAACATCCGCCGGTAAATTTGCTGGTATATTGTCGTCTTTATATTGGAGAGCTGTTGCTCGCAACAATTTCTTTAGTAGCGGGCGACCATAATGATCCCGACCGACTATATCAACATCATTAAATTGCAAAACTTCGGAATCACCTGACTTATGAAACCTTATAGCTTTTTATGCTTTTTGATTTAAAATATAAATTAGCTTCGTATCTTCTAAAACATTTCCTGCTTGAGGTTCTAAAGCATTGATGTAAACAGCAGTTCCTTTTTTTAAATATTCAAAAATAGTTCCATCTTCATTTATCATCTCAATGCATCCTTCAATAATTATAGACACTTCATTAAACGGATGTCTAGAAAACCCATTTTCAGGTATTCTAGTTCCTTTTTTGAGAGATACCGTACCAAATGTAGTTACTACTCCTGCATTAGTATGTGATAATAATTTGTTATTATAATGCTCTTTTCCTTTAGGATAAATTAATTGTTTTAGTTTCATGTATTTTATAATGTTTTTTTACCAAGTAGCACGAAAATTGTATTATTATTTTACAACTATCCTGTTTCCAAATTGATATTCTTTTTCAAATAAACCAAAACGCTTCACATCTAATTCAGGAGGCGCTTCACAACTCCATTTTCTAGAGGGTTTCCATCCGAATTGTTTTTTCAAAAGAGCTGCATGTTCCGCTTGTTTTAATGCAGCTAGCGATGGATCTATAACCGGAACTTTCAATTCATCTTGTATCCTTTGATAGAAACTAAATTCCAAAGTGCAACCTAGTATTATTGATTCAGCATAATCTTCTTCTATAGCTAATTTTGCAGCATTCATTAATTTGTTTTCTGTTTCTTCATGATCCTTTTGAAATTCAGTAACGTTCATACATACATTTCTAAAGGAAGCTAAATGTTCCCCGTAGCCATATTCTTTAATTGTTGTATGCATTTCATTCTCCCATTTTTTTTGGCCGATTATCACTGAAAATTTGTTGGATATTTTTAATGCTATTTCTATAGAAGAATGACTAGGCCCCACTACTATCATGTCTCCTGAAATTTCTCTGGCATCCAATAAAAAAGGGTCATAAAAACAACCAATTATTAAAGCGTCAAAACCTTCCTTTGAAGCTTGTCTTGTCGCTTTCATCAAATCAGAAGCAATCAAAGCGTTATATGTTCTGTATTCTAAATTATCCATTAAGCCTACAGCTTTATTCAATGAGGTCACATGAACTTCCGTATTTGGAAATTTATTTACTTTAATCATCTCTGCAAAAAAAGTATCATAGGCATCAAATCCTAAAGGATTTAAGTACATTATTTTTATTTCTCTAATTGTTTCCATTTTTTATGAATTTACTTTATAAAATTCTTTAGCTTCTTCTTTACTAATGTATCCATTTTTTACATCCATTAAAACTTTTGTTTTAGGTCGGTTTTCAGGGTTGCCATAACCACCTCCGGTAGCTGTGACACAGCGAATAATATCTCCTTTTTCCAAATAAATGTTTGTTCCTAAACTATGGCGTTCTTCCTTACCATCTTTACGAATAATTTTAAAATAATTATAAGAACCATCATGACCTTTATTCATCCCCCACGTTTTTGTCTTTTCACCTAAAAAGGCAGCAGTAACATAAGCTCCGTCTGAAATAATTTTATAATCTAGGCACTGTCCGTTACCTCCCTGAAATTCACCATATCCACCTCCTTCATTATGAAATGCGTACTGCTCAACCTGTAATCCATATCGCATTTCTGTGATTTCTATAGGAATATTATAGGATTCTCCACTGCCACATGATAATTGGCCGCGATTACCATCATGGCCCACCGAAGCCCCCCATCCTCCGGCAAGAGGGCCTGCCTGAATGTAAAATTGATTGGTGTCAGGATGTATTCCAGATATAAAAGTTGCGCAAACCGAACGTAAATGACCGGCGGGTAACTTGTCAGGAATAAGAGGAGCTAATATTTTCCATAATAAATCAATGGATGCAACCATCACTTCATAATAAATTGAAACAGCCGTAGGTGTAACAGCGCTAACAATAGTCCCTGGTTCACAAAGGACCTTCATGGGCCTAAATGTTCCCCCATTAGCATCTAAATGTGGGGTGGTAATTGCTTTAAACAAACTTCTACATCCTGCAACCAACCCGCTAAATGATAAGTTTACCCCACCTTTAACTTGTGGGTGTGAACCATTGAAGTCTACTATAAATTCTGTATCTGTTACTGTAATTTTAGCT
>CAJXGP010000547.1 GCA_913053915.1 uncultured Ignavibacteriales bacterium
TATTATCCTTTCTTGTTTGAAAAGACCTTCCTTATCAATTTGATTGAGTTGTTCTCGAAAATATGTTTTTACCGATTCGTTCATAATAACTCCTTTTTTTTCTACTACTATTTTTAATCCTTCTAGTTATTACTGTAAAAATTTCTGAAATCTTGCATTATAATAGTTCGTTTTATAAGCTCAGTAAATTTATCTTTGGTTAATCATATTAATAATCTAAATAGTTTTTTTCTCTTTTTTATTATTGACAATTAATCGATTTAATACAACAATCATTTTATAAAATATCTTTTAATTAAAAATCGAAGGATTTATTTATAAGCCTCATTTATGGTTCACTTAACCCAATCCAAAATAATTTTTCCTGAATTACCTGTTTTCATTAATTCAAATCCTTCCTTAAAAGATTCAAACGTAAAATGATGTGTTATAACCGGTGATATATCAAGCCCCGATTGAACCATAACAGTCATCTTATACCAGGTTTCAAACATTTCCCGCCCGTAAATTCCTTTCAGTGTAATACCGTTAAAGATAATCGTTTCCCAATTAATAGCTGCATTAGACGGCAATATTCCGAGTAAGGCAATTTTGCCGCCATGGCACATAGCCGATATCATATTTTTAAGAGCTTCCACATTTCCGGACATTTCCAAAGCAACATCAAATCCCTCTTTCATTTCTAGTTCACTCATTACATCTTTAATATTTTCTTTAGAAATATTTACAGCTCTTGTTACGCCGACTTTCCGGGCTAATTCCAACCGGTATGGGTTCAGATCGGTTATAACGACATAACGCGCTCCCGCATGTTTAGCAATTGCCGCTGCCATTATTCCAATGGGACCGGCGCCGGTTATCAGTACATCCTCGCCGAGAACATTAAAGGATAATGCCGTATGAGTTGCATTGCCGAAAGGATCAAAAATGGATAAGATATCTTTTGGTATAGATTTATCGGCATGCCACACATTAGAAACAGGGATACTTAAATATTCGGCAAAGCAGCCGGATCGATTTACGCCTACTCCCATTGTATTTCTACAGAGATGCCTTCTACCGGCTCGGCAATTCCTGCAATGTCCGCATACAATATGCCCTTCACCGCTGACTAGTTCTCCGATTTCTACATCGTGAACGTTACTACCCATCGCTTCAACAGCTCCGACATATTCGTGTCCGGTAACCATTGGAACGGGAATTGTTTTTCTCGCCCACTCGTCCCAATTATAAATATGGATATCAGTTCCACAAATTGCAGTTTTATGTATTTTGATTAGTACATCATTAATGCCGATTTCGGGTACCGGAACTTCATCAAGCCATAAACCCGGCTCGGCATATTTTTTTACCAGCGCTTTCATTTTTTTCATAAAGTTTCCTATTAATAATACTCGGAAGTTTCATTGAAGAGTATCCTTAAAAATAAGTTTGTTAGAATTTTTAAAATTGTTTTTTAGTCGGTAGTTTGTTGTATCGACAAATATCCCAAAGTTTAACAAATCATAAAACTTTGTAGTTGTAAAATTAGATATATTGCTAATAAACAACAACTATAATGTTCGATTGGAAGATAACTGAAATGTTTTTGTGATATAATTAATAAAAGGATGAAAATTGGAAAAAAAAATCTTCCGTTAAAAAAGAAAATGAAAAGGGCTTATAACTTGAATAGAATATGTATTTATATAATTGAGTAAAGTGCCAATTCCGAATTCATCCAAAAATTAGGTGTGGATTTGAATTTTTCCAATTTTTCTTGGAACCATTTTTCATCAATCTTATTTACTGAAGCCACTTTTTTAATCCATTCGATCTTATTATCGGCTAAAACCTCAACCGAGTAAGCTAACTTCAAACCGTCGGATATGAATGATTTCGCAATTTCTATGTCTGAAAAAAGAATAGGATTTCCAACAATATATTTATTTGCCAATAAACTTTTTAATATGTCTTCATAAAAATCGGTTGCAAAACCTAATTTTATTGCAATATCTCTAATTATTTTTTTTTCGTTTGCCGCCAGTTGATTATCTTTTCTGGCAATTATTAAAAGCCCTTTTAGATAATTACTTTTGTCTTTAATACTAATTCCCATATAACTTATTCATCCATTTAATATTTATAAAAATATTCTCTCCAACAAATCGAGTGATTTTTTTATTTACAAAGATAAAGTAATATTATTAAATTTTTCTAATATAAAAAGGTAATTTTTATTATCATTATTAATGAATTATATCGATCTTTAAAATATTACCGCAAAATTAGGAATCACAAAGATGATTGATGGTGTTCATTAACATTTTTAAGCTTTTGTTTTAACTATAAATATTCCTTAAATCTTTGAAATTCCGGGAATCAACTTTGCCTTATA
>CAJXGP010000548.1 GCA_913053915.1 uncultured Ignavibacteriales bacterium
ACCAATTATACATTATTATTTTTTGTTTTTCTGTTCATCTCCTGTTCTCCTAATGCCTTGTCTTGTATGTAAGGGATGTTATATTTTATAAAGTATTCGGCTTTGGCTAATTCCTTTCCGAGATAGGCACAATGATCAGGTCTTGATATAAATTCTTTTTTAATAATTGTATAATAGATACTTGCAGCATCATTTCCTACAATTGTTTGTAATAATTCTCCGCTATTGGCATAATATTCAACAAAAATTTTTCTCTCTGATTTATTTGGAAGTATAACGAAATATCCTTTTTTGTCTAAGTGTAGTTTTTGAGGATTTTGTGCAATAATTTCACTATTTGCAAAGCCGTTAATCCCTTTCCTGTCAAATATTTTTTTCTTTTTAGAATGAGCGGTATCAACATTAAGGGTTATATCTTCAACAGAATTGTTGCCGATAAGTTCAACAATTTCAATTTGAGATTGAAAACGTTTAACCTGCTCTATATCCAAATTTTTTACGACAGGACGTTTGCCTTTTGCTCCAATAATTCTTTTTTTTTCGGTAATACCGCTTGAATGTAATGAGAGTAAGGCTTGTCCTGAAAAATGTCCTCCCATCATACTTTGCCCGCTTTCGTTACCACAAATTATTAAAGTGCGGATATTGGGGTTTGAGATAGTATTTTTCACTATTTTTTCTACACCGGCGTTTTCGGTTTCGCAGTAGCCCACGATTGCAATTTTATCCTTTCGTGCTATGATAAGTTGCCCGGGTAACTTTGTATTCGATAACGTATTAATCGCTATGGCTGCTTTTTCATTGCCTATGAAATAATTACCTCTTTCAACCGGCCATCTGTTTTTTGATTTTTGCGTGTTACAGGAACAGGATTCATCGGCACAGGATTCCGGTTTATTATCATTGGCATCGTTATCTGCCGTTTCAAATAACAGATTGGAAATGTCGGCAGGATAGCATCGGTGGCAGCCTAAACAGTCATATTTTTTCTGTTTAATGATTTTTTTGTATAGTTCCGTTGCCCTTTTGGCAAGTTCCTTCTTGGCATTAGCTTGTGCTACTTCTGCAAACTCCTTTAAGGTGTCAGCATTACAACCACAGAAAGAACATTTTTTTATTTTTGAAATATTTTTTAAATCTTCATAAATTTCTTCTATGGATAACTGGCCTCTATTCGGCTGATATATCTTTAATATTTCTGATTTACTGTCTTGACAACTTTGAACTGCTATTATTCTTCTCATGTAAATTTTGTGTTTACCGGTTTTTTAAATGTTCTTTCTGAATTCCTAACAGGCATTTTCCCCCAACTCTGATATCAAACCTTTTTTGCAATTCGTTAAGGTCGGTTTTAAGCTGCTGAGCAGGAATTTCTTTTATTGCTTCAAACAAAAGGTTTAGAAACTTTCCTTTTTCGGCTGTTAATCCAAAGTACACCCAACGACCTTCTTTTCTTTCGTTTAAAAGACCGGCATTTTTTAATATTTTTAAGTGTTTTGAAACATTGTAGGTTGGTGTTTCCAGAATGTCGGTGAATTCACAAACGCAAAGTTCAGATTCTGAA
Source organism: uncultured Ignavibacteriales bacterium (assembly GCA_913053915.1). Next base: position 1,565 of record CAJXGP010000548.1, read on the forward strand.
ACTATTAATAAATTCAGCATCCTTAGTCTCGTTTCATCACTTAATGCTTTAAAAAAGTTAGTATAAGTATTCATTTCATTTCCCTATTAATTGCATAGTTGCACTACAACGCAACAAAGATAATAAAAATTTCGATGTATTCATTATCCGGTACCATCGGCAACTTTAGAAGCTATTGGCTCGCAATCAGGAGAAAGATTGCGGCGAAGTAGCCCGACAGAAGATGGCCGGGTTCCACGGCGTCATTCTTAACTAATTGGGATGCTGAAATTTATTAATTCGTACAGCGTTTACCGGGTTAACAATTTCATAACTTAAACTTAATATTTAATTAACCTCTTCCTGCCAATGATATTATTCTTTTGTGCCAACAAAATAAGTATAGCTATTCTTAATTTAATTCATGTTAAAATTATTTACGCCTTGTAAAGAGGTAATAAAAATCAAAAGTCAAATGAAAAAAAATTTACAACTAAGTATTATTTTCCTGCTACTTTTTAGTGGCCTGTTTGGTCAGAGTGGCCAAGCCGATGAATTTAAACCATCAGGGAAATCATTTGTGAAAATTTATACCAATTATCACAGTAATTTTACCAACGGAACAACCCGAAACCTTTTCGAAGTAACCCGGGCCTATATGGGTTATAAATATTCATTGAGTAAGTACTTTTCCGGAAAAGTAAACCTTGATGTAGGCAATCCGGGAGTTGGAAAACTTCAAATGACTGCCTATTTAAAAAATGCTTACGTACAATATAAAAAGAACCGGCTAACCGCACGGCTCGGGCTTATTGATACTTATATATTTC
>CAJXGP010000549.1 GCA_913053915.1 uncultured Ignavibacteriales bacterium
GTAATAGAACAACTGCATAAAATATGGACAGACCCGGATAATGAGGTGGTGAAGCGTATGGCACAGTTTAAAGAAAAAAGCCCGGATATTTTAAAGGTGATTTTGGAGAGTTAATGAGAATTATCATCAAGAATATCGCAACATCATGGACGAAAACACAATAAACAATCTTAAAAAACACGACTTTAAATATTTATCTAAGCTCGGTTCAGGTGGTTTTGGTACTGTTTTTAAAGTAAAACATACCATATCCGACCAATATTTTGCTATAAAGAAGTTGAATAGTAACAGAAAAGAAAATCCTGAAAACATACTTCGTGAGATACAGACCATTGCCAGATTTAACAACGATAATGTTATTAGTTATAACCACAGTTTCATAGAAGCCAATGAACTTTATCTCGTTATGGAGTATTGCTCAAAAGGCAGTTTGAGGGATTGGTTAGCAATAAACCGGAAATTAGATATTAATTATGTAGTTGATCTGTTTTTGAGACTAACTCATACCTTTGATTTTCTCCACCGTAAAGGCTTTATTCATCACGACATAAAACCGGACAATATTTTATTTACCGAAGATAACGTAAAGATTAGCGATTTCGGTACAGTCAATACCAGCATTGGAACAATAGTTTATTCTGCCCCTGAAATGCTAATGCCGTTTGCCCCGGTTGATGATCCGAGAGTTGATGTCTTTTCTTTGGGTATTACCCTTCTCGAATGTGTGATTGGTGAGAATCCTTTGCGCAATAGAAAATCAATAGATGAACAGAACCTAATCGTAAAGAAAGCAGATTATAAAATAAGTCATCTTCCCTATTGGTTGCAACAACTGTTATTAAAAGCATGTCATTACGATCCGGCAGCCCGGTTTCAATCAATGATTGAATTTCATGAAGCAATAAAAAAAAGGCATATTCCACAGATAATTAATCAAGCTGTAATTGATTCAAACAAATTGGCTGAAAAGCTAAAAATGAAAATTATAGTTCGAAAATGGAACAAAGCAAGGCAGTTTATCATCGCTAATAATGACGAATCAATTGCCTTCCTGATTCAAAAAGGCAAATATTATCTTGGCACTCATCAACTTTCAAAAGCAAGAGAGGTTTTTGAAAACGTGTTAAAAAAAGATCGCAGCGCACAGATTGAAAAGAATATTGCTGAAATATACCTCCAATTCAATGAACCATCAAAAGCTGCTACAATACTTCACGGATATATTAACAATAATTTTAAAGATATTGAAGCCCACAACCAACTTCTTCACACATATTTTTTAAGTGATAAGTGGGAACTTGGCTTGGAACAGGCTAAATTCCTCAGAAAGCTATACCCAAAAGAAGAGGTGTTTGTAAATAACCTGAATCTTTTTGAATTATTATTAGATGAATATCCTTCAGAAATAGAATTGCTCCATTCAAATAATCCTTTTGGACATTACAATTATCATGATGTTGTAGATGACAACTACCCGGAAGCCTACGATCCTACAGATAAATTAAGTTTAAAATTAAAAATATTATTTCATGAATATAAATTCAAAAATATTCATAAATCAAAAAACACAGTTGCCGTAGAATTTGATGGCGAAATACAACATTGTGATGAACATATTATTTCCTTTGGCCGTGAAGGTTATAACTACAATACTTTCAGCCATTTTAATGATAATCAGATAAGTAGAAGGCACTTTGTGATAATTAACCAAAGAAATAATGTTTGGCTTTACGATTTAAGCACTTTTGGTACTTATGTTGACGGGAAAAAAGTGAATAAAAAAGCCTTTCTGTTAGGCAGGTGTGAAGTTAAATTTGGTAATCAGAAGATTTACATTAAGTCAGACAGAGACCTTCTATTATAATTTTAAAATTTTAACCATGATACTAACAAAAGAACAAATTACAAAAACAGAAAAAGCAGCGGCAAAATATATGTATTATAAACGGCCGCCTTTGGAAATCCGTGACCAACTCAATTTGAGTTGCTTCTTTGGATAATAGAATTCAAATATCCATTATCTGGATATTCCAGATAAAATGCAGTTGAAGATAATGTTACAAATGCAGTTGAAACTTGTAGAAGATATGATAATCCGTCTGGAGAAACCAGACGAAATGGAGATAATGTGCATGTAAAGATACAAATAAGGGTAAAACTAATGGAACATATAGTAATCCATCTGGTAAAGCCAGACGAAGTAGAGATAATAAAGATGTGATTAAAGTGGATATTCCGGTCATATTGTGCCAGTGATTCCGGTCATATTGTGCCACAACATGCCTGGAATATCCATTCTGCACCGTAAAGCAACTACCATTAAAACCCACCCTTTCCAAAAGCTCAACAGAAAAATCCCA
>CAJXGP010000550.1 GCA_913053915.1 uncultured Ignavibacteriales bacterium
TAATCTTCCTTTCAATTTTTGAATAATTTACGAGAAAGATTTTATTTTTATCTAAATCGTTGTTTAATTCAAACTTATTCATATCATTTACCCAGCTTTTTGTTTTCTTTTTTCACTTTCCGTTCTATTTTTTTAATGCTTTCGATAGTTGGTAAGTCTTCCGGCATTGTTCCGCCGATATATATTAAAAGTTAGTTGAAATTCATATTAGAAAAAAGGAAAAGAGACTCCAAAAATCAATAAATTAAATTGACGATTCAATAAAAATTTAAGGAGTCTCAAGTATGCAAACTAAAGAAATAACAAGTAAAAATCTCAATTGGTTTTTAGAACAGCCGGCATCAATGCAATTGGCACTATTCAAGCATTATATAGAAATAGCAAAACTGATAGCCAATCAATTATTTGAAGACGAAGTTTACCAAAAAGCAGGAGGAAGATATGAGCGTGAGGAACAAAAATACAGTCGTTGGGGCAGTAATCCGGGAAGCATCCGTATAGGAAGCGAACGAGTAAAAATGCGAATACCAAGACTGTATGATAAAATGACCAAACAAACAGAAAGCTTAGATAATTATAAGAAGCTAAGAGAAACAGAAATTCCGAAAGATACTTTACTTAAGAATATTCTCTATGGATTAAGTGAACAGAATTACGGAGAAGTAACTAAACAAACCGTTGAGAGTTTCGGATTAAGTCAATCAACTGTAAGTCGTGCCTTTGTAGAAGAGAGCAAAAAAGCATTAAAGGAATTTGAAGAAAGAGATTTAGGGAACTATGATTTTGTAGGTTTAATAATAGATGGAAAATACTTACAGAAAGAGCAAGTGGTAATAGCCTTAGGAATAACGATTGACGGATATAAAATACCATTGGGATTTATCCATTCAACGACAGAAAATAGTGAGGCAATCAAGGGTTTATTAAAAGATTTGATAAAAAGAAATTTCAAATTTACTGAGGGATTATTTACAATCACAGATGGCTCAACCGGACTAATAAAAGGAGTAAAACAGATATTTGGCAAATATGCCGTAGCCCAACGATGTGTATGGCATAAGCGAGAAAATGTTGTGAGCTATCTTCCCAAAGAAATACAAAAGCATTACAGAGCTAAGTTGCAAAGAGCTTATCTAGAACCGGAATACGAAACGGCAAAGATAAGATTAAATGAAATACGAGATGAACTTAAAAAGATAAATCGAAGTGCTGCCAACTCTCTCGAAGAAGGTCTTGAACAAACACTTACGCTTCATCGATTAGGACTAGTTGAACAATTAGGCAAGTCATTACTTACATCAAATATTATTGAGAGTGTTAACTCACAGATTGGCACTTATTTAAGAAAAGTTAAATATTGGTCTTCTTCTGATATGAGAGCCAGATGGGTGGCAACCTCACTTCTTCAGATAGAAAAAAGGATGAACAGAATAAGTAGTTATGAAAAGCTAAACTTATTAAGAACTGCCATTAAATCTGAATTAAATTTAGAACAAGCTAAGGTAGCTTAATAAAATGATGGAGTCTCTAATTTCAACTAAGTTTGACTTTTAATCTAAGGGAAAAATGGAATGATGGAAATTAAAAGGAAGAACATTAACAGAGGTTTTACCAAACTGCGGATGGGAGGATTCAATTACTCTTTTTAAATTGTTTTATCAAATAACAAAAAATTTTCCATTTGAATTATCCAAAAGTAGAAATAATATTTTAGATGCTGCTCATAGTATTTCTCGTAATATCGCTGAAGGTTATTGTAGAAGAAACTTAAAAGAATATTTAAATTTTCTTAACATTGCTCTCGGTTCTTGTGGAGAATTCTATTCCGGCATTATTTCTTTTAAAGAGATAACAATGATCAACGAAAATAATTTTGAAAAAATAGATGAGCTAAATTTTAAGGTTGAAAATGAATTGATAGGACTAATAAAATCGTTGCAAAAGAAACAAAAAGAAGGTGAATGGGAAAACGAATTCTGATATAACAATTATTCTATCGTTTCATTATTCCTCTAAAGTGTCGTGGAATATTGGAAGAACGGAAAAATGGAAGTATTAATAGTAAAGTGTAAAACATTAAAATATATTCCATTGTTCCTTTTTTCCAATTTTCCTTTTTATGAAACGAAGTTTAAATTACTACCAGAATATTATGAACAATTATAAAAATATTAATCTTGCCATTATCGGTGCTGGGCGTTGGGGTAAAAATCACGTTAAGACAGCTAATGGTTTATTAAAGCCGGTGCAAATAACAGTCTGTGATTTTTCGGAAAAAGCAAGAGAAACCGTTGCTGAAATAAATCCGGAAATTAATTTCACAACTGATTTTAATTCTGTAATTAATAACAAAGAAA
>CAJXGP010000551.1 GCA_913053915.1 uncultured Ignavibacteriales bacterium
GAAAAATATCAGGGAAAGTAATTGCTGAAGAAAAGATTATTTTAGAATCAAAAAGTGTGTTAGTCGGCGATCTTTTTACTAAAATATTGGAGGTCCAAGCAGGCGCAAAATTTGATGGTAATAGTAAAATGAACTCAGCGGAAAATATAATAAAAAATTCAAAATTGCCCTCTTTTGAGAAATAGTTCAAATGAATTCCTTATATAAAAAGGGGAACGGAAAAGACTATTCCGATCGAGGATGGGTGAGTTATTTGGGACTGGGTATGCAGCTTGCCGCTACGGTTGTTGTGATGATTTATATTGGTGTATGGTTAGATAAAAAGTTTGATACCTATCCTCTTTTTATTATCATTTTTTCATTTTTAGGTGTTGCATTGGGTTTATATAATTTTATAAAAACCATCTTAAAGTCCGATAAATGAAATATGAAAATAAATTGTTATTTTTGTGCTTCGTAATTTCGGCTGCAGTAGTGTCGATTTTAATTGAATTGTTTTCACTCAATCGGATTCCGGCAATTATACTCAAATCCTTTCTAATTGCGGCAGTTATTACTACATTAAACTTTGTTCTTAATGTAATTTCGGTAAAAAGCGCTCTAAAGAGAAATGTCGGTTCTTTTATTAAAATTTATTTTTGGGTGATGGGGATTCGTTTTTTCATACTTATTGTATTAGTAATTATCTCATTAAGTTTTTTGGAAATCAATAGGATAAGTTTTATATTTTCAATCTTAATTTTTTATGGCTTTTATCTAATCTTTGAAATTTTATACCTAAACATTATTAGAGATTAAACTTTAATTATGCTTTTATCTGAGACAGGGAAAGTGATAGCAGACACAGTTGCTCAAACTGTGAATAAAAATCAAGATCCAAGTTGGATAATGCATCATGTACTTGATGCAAAATATATTAATTTCGGGCCGTTAGGTAATTTAGAATTACCACAAATGCAATTATTCGGCATTGATATTTCCATAACGCGTGATATTTTTATTATTTGGGTTGTCGCTGCTTTGCTGATAGTAATAAGCATAATAGTCGCAAGAGGTTACAAAAAATCCCTTGTTCCCAAAGGCATGGGTAATCTTTTTGAAATCCTTATCGAATTTGTCAGGGACGAGATCGTAAAGCCTTCGATTGGAAAAGGATATGAAACTTACATGCCTTACATGTTGACATTGTTCTTTTTTGTTTTGTTTAATAATCTGTTCGGTTTAGTGCCGGTCCCTAATTTAATTGTTCCGACAGGGAATATTGCCGTAACAGCCTCACTAGCCATTATTTCTTTTGTAGTAATACAGTATAGTGGTATAAAAAGTTACGGATTGGTAAACTATTTCAAAGGATTGGTCCCTAAAGGAATGCCAAGTTGGATAGTAATAATTATTATACCGCTGGAAATCTTAGGTTTGTTTACAAAACCATTTGCATTATGTATACGTCTTTTTGCGAATATGATTGCCGGACATATAGTGATATATTCATTACTCGGCTTAATTTTTATTATGCATACAATATACGTTTCGCCTGTATCGGTAGGTTTTACTTTGTTTATAGAATTGCTTGAAATATTGGTGGCGATAATTCAAGCTTATATATTTGTAATGCTGACTTCCTTATTTATAGGAATGGCTAAAAACATGGAACACTAACTTTTAATTGACAAATTTAAAAACACAAAGGAGAAAATTATGGACCTAGGTTGGTTAGGTGCCGGTCTTGGAGCAATTGGAGCCGGTTTAGGAATCGGTATATTAGCTGGACGTGCTATGGAAGCTATGGGAAGACAACCTGAAGCTATTGCACCAATTCGAACTGCAATGATTATTGCTGCAGCGTTAATCGAAGGTATTGCTTTTTTCGGATTAGTTATTAGTATTTTACTTGCTTTTAAGGGTGCTTAATAGAATCTTGTTTTATGAGATTTGCTTATTGTTGTAAACAATAAATAATTTAGGAAAAATATTATGCTGACTGGTTTAAGTTTATCGATAATAGCTATGGCATCTGAAGGAGGAGGGGGAAGCATAATTGATGTTGACCCGGGAGTTATATTCTGGACGATTGTAACTTTTATTTTCCTCTTGATAGTGCTTAAAAAATTCGCTTGGAAGCCTATTTTGACTGCATTAGATCAGCGAGAGTCCGCTATTAAGGAATCTTTGGAGAAGGCTGAAAATGCCAAGGCGGATGCTCAAAGAATTTTGGATGAAAACCAAGTGAATTTGGCTAAAGCCGAACTAGAAGCGAAAAAAATAATCAATCAAAGCCGTGAATATGCTGAAAAGATGAAGGAACAAATAATAGATGATAGCAAAAAACAAGCTGAAAAGGTTATCAATGAAGC
>CAJXGP010000552.1 GCA_913053915.1 uncultured Ignavibacteriales bacterium
TTACCCTTTGATTTTTTTTCTGGGATTACTTTCCGGTAGCGGAGTGGCAACTTTTTCGGTAGGTATCCCTCAAACATCATATTGGTTTCCTTTAAATAAACAAGGGATTGCCCTGGGTACTTATGCAGGTCTAGGCAATACGGCTCCCGGTATTTTTACAGTATTGCTTCCCGTCGCTCTAGTAACATTTGGACTAGCCGGTTCTTATCTTGCATGGACTATCTTTCTAATTATCGGCTTAATAATTTACTTGATCATTTCTAAAGATGCATATTATTTCCAATTGATACACAAAGGTAAAACAAGAGAAGAATCGATATAGATTGCAAAAGAATTGGGAGAAGAACTTATTCCTTCCGGTAAATTGGTAGATGCTTTAAAACAATCTGCCAGAATAGGAAGAACATGGGCACTTGTATTTTTGTACTTCACTTCATTCGGTGGTTTTTTAGCTCTTACCGTGTGGTTCCCGTCTTATTGGCTTCATTATTATAATTTTGATTTAAAAACGGCTGCTTTATTGGGAGGTGTTGGGTTTTCTTTGTTGGCTTCTTTTGTTAGAGTATATGGCGGTCATCTGAGTGATAGGAAAGGCGGAGAAAAGGTCGCAATTGCCAGTTTTGTTTTAGTCGGTATCGGCGCATTAATTATTATGTTCTCCTCAACGTTTATTATTTCGTTATTAGGTGAATTAATAATTGGTACAGGAATGGGTATAGCAAATGCTGCGGTTTTTAAATTAGTTGCAAAATATGTTCCTGAAGCGGTCGGCGGAGCTTCAGGATGGGTCGGCGGCATAGGCGCTTTTGGTGGTTTTGTAGTTCCACCGCTTCTCGGTTTTTTCGCGGATAAATACGGTCAAAGCGGTTATGCTGCGGGATTTATTGTGTATGTTATTTTTGCGATTATTTGTATAGTTATAGCTATAGTATTGAAAAAGAAGTTTGGAAAATTATAATAAAAGAAAGGTCGAAAATTTTGCGATTAAAAGACATTTCAAAAATTGATCCGTTGAAAAGATCTGTTGAACAGGATGAATATCGGAATGAATCATCACCAATGAATCCGCCTGATGCTTATTCACCGGCAAACGTTGAAAATCAACCTTATGAAAATTTACATCCTTTTCTTCAAAAATTAATTGATGAACATAATGAAAGTATCAAAGCAATTAATTCTTTTGAAGAAATTTTAAGAAGAATTCAATCGGAAGGAATTAAATCTGAATTCGATAGCGGGCTAAAAATTTTTTTTCACTTCTTGGATGATAAAATAGTTAAACATAATTTGAAGGAAGAAAAACTTCTTTTCCCTTTATTGGAAAAAAGACTAAAGGAAAGAGGCGAACATGGATCAGGCGATTATATAAAAACTGCTGTCGATTTATTGGAGGATGATCATATTAAGGTAATGCAGTTAGCTTCCGTTACTTTTAACTTTCTCGGATTGGTAGTCAGATTACCTGACGCTAGATCCAGGGAATTGACTTTAGATGCAGCCCTTAATCAAGGAAGAGATCTAATAGAATTGCTACGGCTTCATATATTCCGTGAAGACAATATAGTTTTTATGCTTGCTCACAAATATATCACTATTACCGAATTTAATGAAATGCAGAAAAATTGTAGTATGTTTGATTACTACTGAACTCGATAGAATTTCTATGTTTAAGGGGTGGAATAACAACCGTTATTTTAAGATTCCGATATTAGTGATAGCTTTTTTACCGAATTGTTCTATACTTTTAATCATAACGATTTTCGTAAAAAAACATTTTCTCCAGCAGCTCATACTTTTTAATAATATGTCTGTTTAATCAACAACGGCAATAAATTTGATAAACTCTATTGTCAAAGAATCTTTTTAGCCTTTAATATATTGTAAAAATTCTTTAAAATGTACTTATAAAAGTAAAATATTTAACCGGTTAATAATGAAAATTTGAATTAAGGAATAAATACAATTTATCAGACAATTAATATTTCAATATAAAAATAAAAGTAGAATATATAAAAAAAGACGATGGAGTTCGTCTGATAAATATACCGATTAAAAAGGTAAATAATAACTCCTACCATTCGATAATTATCGGGTGATAGGAGTTTTTTTATGTGGTCGGCTCTATTATTAATTAGCGTATTTAGATAAGCAATATTATTCAAATGCATAGATTATTAGCAAAAAATATTTCAAAAAGTTATAAGAAAAAAGATGCTGTGAAAGGAATTACCATTCATTTTAGGCAAGGAGAGATAGTAGGTTTGCTGGGACCGAACGGAGCGGGTAAGTCAACTTTTCTTGGCTTGGTTGCTGGGCGGATGGCTCCCGATGCAGGGGGCCTCGAGATTTTCGGG
>CAJXGP010000553.1 GCA_913053915.1 uncultured Ignavibacteriales bacterium
CCGTTAAGAATGCAAAGTGTTTTTTGATTTTTTTTATTCGGAGAGATGGCAGAGTCCCGCCAAAGGCGGGTAAAGGTTGTGCTTGTCCGCCACGAGCGGAGTAGTCCGCCTATGGCGGAAATGCGGCGGGTCTTGTTGAGCTTAAGTGCCTTTAGGCAGTTAAGTGAAATCCGTGCTCAGACGGAAAAACCGTTAAGAATGCAAAGTGTTTTTTGATTTTTTTTATTCGGAGAGATGGCAGAGTCCCGCCAAAGGCGGGTAAAGGTTGTGCTTGTCCGCCACGAGCGGAGTAGTCCGCCTATGGCGGAAATGCGGCGGGTCTTGTTGAGCTTAAGTGCCTTTAGGCAGTTAAGTGAAATCCGTGCTCAGACGGAAAAACCGTTAAGAATGCAAAGTGTTTTTTGATTTTTTTTATTCGGAGAGATGGCAGAGTGGTTGAATGCGGCGGTCTTGAAAACCGTTAAGGATGCAAGTCCTTCCGGGGTTCGAATCCCTGTCTCTCCGCGAAACTGCGCTCCGCTAAGGCGGAGCTTCGTTCCGCAGGCAGAACTACGTTTCATTTTTATGCAACTTCGTTCTACAGGCAGAACTGGCGGCTTCCTTTCTAATCCGAGTTTCGTTTTTGTAAAAAAGAAGCCTCAATGTTTTTAATATTGAGGCTTTTTAATACTATTAGAATTGACTATAAATGTTCCGTTTGGTTGTTTCTTTGAGATCTTAGAAAACAAAAATTTTGTCCTTGCAAATAGATCGTAAATGATTTCATACTTTCGATGACCATAAATTTCGTCATTAATCCGTTAAAAGGTGGAGCTTCGTTTTGACAATAGTAGGATCTTCGGTATCATTACTGTGCTTAAACAAATTTAAATATTAGCTCTTTATTTAATGACTTGCTTACTTTTACAAGAGTTTTAATGGTTGGATTGCTTTTACTAGGATTTTCTAATTTTTGATAAGCTTGGTATGTTACACCTAATAACCGAGCCATTTCGATTTGTGTTTTATTACCCCTTAGCTCCCTTAGTTGCAGAGCAAGTGCTATTTGTGGAAGAATAGATATTTTATAATACCCTATTCCCGAATATTCTTTTCTTTCGGGTAATTTAAAACCTCTGCCAAAATCAGATACAATGCATCCATTTAGTGCCTCAGATGCATTTAGGATAGCTTCATCTAATGTGGAGCCATACGTATTAATGTTTTTAAAATCCGGAAAAGTTACATAGTAAATATCGTCTAATTTTTTAATTTTCGCGTAAAAGTGCATTTTAATTTCCTTTTATGTTGGCTTGTTTCAAAATTGTTTTTACAAGGATTTTAGGAATATCTTTGCCTCTATGAACTGGAATGGGAATTGATCTCATCTTATCTTTAACCATTATATGATGACTACCTGATATTCGGTCTAATACCCATCCTTCTTTTTCCAATAATTTAATTAAATCCCCGCCTTTCATTATATGAATTTACAACTTTTAGGTTGTGTTGTCAAGTTTATTATGTAGTCGTAAAAACTGAGAAAAAAGTTATCTAATTTAAAAAGTATTTCAAAACCGGTTCCAGAAAAAGCAGTTTTAAATAAAAGAATTTTAAAGCAAATTGTTGATATCTCAAATGAATATGATATTTTATTGGTAAGTGATGAAATTTATGATGAAATTATTTACAATAAAGCATCATTTACAAGTATTGGGGAATTAGCAAAAGGAATACCACATATTATACTTAATGGATTATCTAAAAATTTTAGTGGTACTGGATTTAGAATTGGTTTTATTATAATTCCAGAGCAAGATAAAATATCAGATCAATTAAAGAAAAAATTCAAAGATTATAGTTTAATAGAATTTTCTTTAAATACACCATCTCAATTTGCTGCTGCTGCTGCATTAAATAATAAAAAAGAACATAAAAAAAGTATTGAAACATTAATTAAAAAAGTAGAAAAAAGAGCAAATCTTGCTTTTGATCTTTTAAATGAAAATGAATTTTTAGATGTAGTAAGACCACAAGGTGCTTTTTATATATTTCCAAAATTTAATTACAAAAAATTAAAATTTAAAAATGATAAAGAATTTAGTGATTTATTATTAAAAGAACATGGAATTCAATTAAAAAGAGGTTCTATATTTGGAAAACAGTATCATTTTAGGATTGTTTGTTTAGCACCAGAAGAATTATTAAGATATTCAATAGATAAAATAAATATACTATTAAATAAATATAAGAAATAATTAAAAAGATTAAATAAAAAGTAAAATTAAATGCAAATATACTTTCTAGGGCAAATTCTTAAATTCTACTTGGTAGTTTAACTACAAAGTAGAATTAATTTCAGGTGTCCA
>CAJXGP010000554.1 GCA_913053915.1 uncultured Ignavibacteriales bacterium
TAGGGGATGGGATAAGTTGTTCTATCCAACCCCATAGACATTTTTTCCAAGACAAATTAGATTGTACTCAATGAATAATTTTATAGGGGAAAAACAAAGCACTGCTTTTCCCTGAAATGAAAGTTTGTCATTATTCACTATCCATGTGTGGATAGCGCCAATCCTTAGGCGGGACAAAAGTTTCTTTAATAGTCCTGACCGACATCCAACGCAAAATATTCATTGAGCTACCGGCTTTATCATTTGTTCCTGAAGCACGGCTTCCGCCGAAGGGCTGTTGTCCCACAACCGCAGCAGTTGGTTTATCATTTAAATAAAAGTTACCTGCAGCGTTTCTTAATTTATCCGTCATCTTAATAAGTGCTTCCCTGTCCTGAGCCCATACGGCACCGGTTAATGCGTAAGGTGAAGTTGAATCACACAGTTCCAACGTTACTTCAAATTTGTCGTCATCGTAAACGAATATTGTAATAACCGGTCCGAAGATCTCTTCTTGCATAGTTTTGAATTTTGGATTAGTAGTTATGATAGTAGTTGGTTCGATAAAATAACCTTTTGAATCATCATAACCACCTCCTGTAATAAACTCCGCCTCATCTGATTTTGCTGCAAAATTGATATAAGTTGTAATATTATCGAATGCAGATTTATCTATTACGGCACCCATAAAATTTGAAAAATTTTCAACATCGCCTACCTTAATTTTTTTAACCTCTTCGATATATTTATCCTTGAATTCATCCCATTTTGATTTAGGTATATACATACGTGAAGCGGCGGAACATTTCTGACCTTGATATTCAAATGCAGCCCGGATAACTGCAACTATGAGAGCGTCAATATCGGCAGAATTATGGACAAAAATGAAATTTTTTCCACCGGTCTCGCCCACAATCCGGGGATAATATTTAGCTTTATGAATATTTTCGCCTATAATTTTCCACATTCCCTGAAAGACCGCAGTAGAACCGGTAAAATGAACACCTGCCAAATCCGGACTGGCGAAAACAGGGTTGCCGACTTCTCCACCTGAGCCCGGTAGAAAATTTATAACGCCGCCGGGCAACCCGGCTTCTTCCCATAATTTCATTAAATAATATGCAGAATAAACTGCACTCGACGCCGGTTTCCAAATAACAACGTTGCCTACCATAGCAGGTGCGGTGGGTAAATTACCTGCTATTGATGTAAAATTAAACGGTGTTACGGCAAATACAAAGCCTTCGAGAGGTCGATATTCTTGGCGATTCCACATCCCCTTAGGAGAATAAGGTTGTTGAGACATTAATTGAACCATGAAGTACGTATTAAATCTCCAAAAATCTATCAATTCACATACGCCGTCGATTTCAGCTTGATGAACTGTTTTTGATTGTCCCAACATTGTAGCCGCATTTATTGTACAACGCCAAAGACCTGAAAGTAATTCGGCTGCTTTTTGAAAAATGCCGACTCGATGTTCCCAAGGCATTTCAGACCAGGTTTTCCTGGCTTTCAGTGCCGCTTCGATTGCCATATTAACTTCTTTTGTACCGGCTTTATGATAAATTCCCAATACTTTTGAATGATCATGTGGTTTATGGATTTCAGCAGTATTGCCTGTCTTTATCTCTTTTCCGCCAATAATTAATGGAATTTCAACTTGTTTCGATTGGAGTTCAATCAGACGTTTTTTTAATGCTAAACGTTCCGGGCTACTCGGTTTATAGGTTTGAACGGGTTCGTTTATTGGTTGAGGCACTTTAAAATATGCATTTGACATAACTTTTAACACCTTTCTTCTTTATTTTATTCATTTTTTAACCGGTAATTTGTAATTATCTATATTATTCGTTTATACCAAAAAGAGAATTAATTTTTCTTGCCTGTATTTGTGAACATTATATTTATTTATAAGAATAAAATTAAGGCATTTCTTATCAATCATCAATGAATTTTATCTAACTCAGGAAAAAGAAATATCACTTATTTCACCGGGGTTAAGAAAGTCAATTACCACCACCGGAGAAAGTGAATTTCTTATTTCAATGGATCAAAATTTCTTCCTTTAGAAAGAGTTCAGGATTCTGAAATATTGAAGAATCGGGTTCCCGAAATCTCCAAGATTTGAGAATTTCTAACTGGATTGAAGTTGCTTTCAAAGTAATTTTACAGTCATTTTAAGAAACGGAGCGACGAAGAATTTTCCATTTTGCTTAGAAAGGAAATTTATTAAATTATCCCAACGTTTTGGCTATGGCGCGTTCTCCTGCCGGCAGGCAAGTAATTGCGCTATACAGCCGTTGTTATCGATAGATTTTCTATTTCTAAATATAAAAGATTTAAAGTTTTCTTACTAGCAT
>CAJXGP010000555.1 GCA_913053915.1 uncultured Ignavibacteriales bacterium
ATAAGTACCTATTTTGTTGTTCAAATAAATCCTTTTGTCCTGAAATTGATTTTTGCCGTGGTCATTATTCTGGTAGCGTTAAAAATGTTATTTGAAACCGGAGATACTAGTAAAAAACATGTTAAATCTATAAACAACTTATTTTTAATTTTATTCGGATTATTTGCCGGAGCGGTTGCTGCCTTTGCAGGGGTAGGTGGCGGTGTTATTTTTGTTCCGATTCTTTTTTATTTTACTGAGCTTGATATCAAAAGGGCAATTGGTACTTCGGCAGTTATAGTTGCTTTTACAACTATTTCAGCTGCACTTTCTTATTTATTTCAAAAGCCTCAAGGAATTATAGCTAATGGACAAATAGGTTATGTTTACCTTCTAGCTGCAATTCCTCTAGGCTTAGGTGCGGCTTTAGGAGCTTTTTTCGGTGTTAAAATTGTGTTGAAAGCACAAAGTAAAACCGTTAAAAAAATATTTTCTTTATTATTAATATTAATTGTTCTAAAGATAGTATTTGAATTCTGAAACAAGTAGTAAAGAATAAATAGTATTTTATCCATCTTACATATAAGTTAATAACAGTTATTTATTCTTGTATTATATGCAAGTTATTCTATTTCACTCCCTAAAGTTAATTATAAAATATGATTTATCTATAATAAAAAATCTTTGTACATTAAGTAACAAATAATCCGATTTTTTTTATCAGGTTGGAAATGAACAATACAGCCAAAGAAAAAATTAAAAGTATTGTCGGTGTAAAAAACTTTACCGATTTAGAAGAAGATAAATTATCTTATTCGTATGATGCAACTGCGCTATATCATCATTTACCGGAGGCGATAGTCTTTCCGGAAAATGAAACACAAATTTCAAGAATATTAATATTAGCAAACGAAGAGCATTTTAACATAGTGCCGAGAGGAGCCGGAACCGGATTAAGCGGCGGTTCGATTCCCGTTGAAAACTGTCTTGTTATGGTTATGACAAAATGGAACAAAATTCTTGAAATTGACACTAAGAATTTAACGGCTACCGTTCAACCCGGTGTTGTAACGGCTCAGCTTCAAAAGGAGGTGGAAAAAATCGGATTATTTTATCCTCCTGATCCAGGCAGTATGAATGTATGTACTCTCGGTGGAAACGTTGCAAATAATTCAGGTGGTTTAAGAGGGCTAAAATACGGCGTTACTAAAAATTATGTACTTGGTACGGAAATGTTTCTACCTAACGGTGACTTATTAAAAACCGGCGGTAAAAATGTTAAAGATGTTGCCGGATATAATTTAAGAGATTTTATCGTCGGAAGCGAAGGAACTCTGGGAATAATTACAAAAATACTGCTTAAATTAATTCCTAAACCGGTTAATTCAATTACTATGCTGGCATACTTCGATAAATTATCAAACAGTGCAAAATCTGTTGCGGATATAGTCGCGGCACATATTATTCCAAGTATGATGGAATTTTTAGATAATACAACAATCAATTGTGTTGAGGATTATGCGAAAATAGGATTAACGAGAAATAGCGAAGCAATTTTGTTAATTGAAGTGGACGGGCGAGGGAGCATAGTTGAAGAAGACTCCGAAACAATTATGAATATTTTAAAAATGAACAATGCTTCTTTTATCAGGAAAGCAGCAAATGAGAGTGAATCGCTATTACTAAAATCTGCCCGGAGAAGTGCTTTTAGCGCCTTAGCAAGGGTTCGTCCTACTACAATTTTGGAAGATGCAACTGTACCGAGAAGTGAGCTTCCTATTATGATTGAGAAGGTTACAGAGGCGGCAAAAAAATTTAACGTTACAATTGGGAATTTTGGCCATGCCGGCGATGGAAATCTTCATCCCACATGTTTAACAGATGAAAGAGATAATAATGAAATTCAAAGAGCACACAAAACTTTTGATTTTATCTTTAACGAAGCTATAAAACTCGGAGGAACTATTACCGGTGAGCACGGTACCGGATTAGCAAAAAAACAATTTTTAGAACAGGTTGCCGGTATCCCTGCCTTGGATATGATGAAGAAAATTAAATCCGTTATTGATGAGAATAATATTCTTAACCCCGGTAAAATATTTTCCATATCCCCCAAATGTGAGGGACCATTACCAAAAAATCGTGAGCAAATTACCGGATTTAAAAATGTACAGTAAAAATCATTTCATGTAATTAATATAATGTTCAGAACTCCTGACTTATCGTAAATTAAGCTGTTTCGGTTTTTATAGTGTATTGCAATTATATTTCAAAATCATTTATTTTACTACCTGTTATCGATTAAGGGAGTGGAATAAAATAAGTTATCGAATTACAACTCCTAAATAACAGTTATTTATTC
>CAJXGP010000556.1 GCA_913053915.1 uncultured Ignavibacteriales bacterium
TTCCCGTGAAATTTAATCATCACGAAATCAGCACTAAAAGTTTCCGTTTCCACTTCTCCCCTGTTTTGCCCGTCAACGGTATAGGCAAACTTTGCTCCGAATTTTTTGACATCGAATTTTTCAGTACCTCTTCCCACTTCTTCATCGGGGGTAAAACATATTTTAATAGTTCCATGTTTTAATTCATGATGATTTATAAGATAATTTACCGCATCCACAATCTCAGCCACGCCGGCTTTATTGTCGGAACCCAATAATGTACTTCCATCAGAAGTAATAATATCATACCCAATCATATTTGCTAGAACCGGATTCTCACTGAATTTGATGATTTGAGAAGGATCATCGGTAAGCTGAATATCCCCGCCCCGGTAGTTTTTATGAATAACCGGCTTCACATTAGTCCCCGTCACTGCTGGAGAAGTATCAACATGTGCAATAAATCCAATTGGAGGGACGTCTTTTTCAGAATTAGAAGGTAAGGTAGCCGTTACATATCCCCATTCATCCATATCAGCATCATTCAAGCCAATATTTTTTAGCTCTACCGCTAAATCTTTAGATAGATTTTTTTGTTTTTTCGTAGAAGGAAACGAAGTTGATTCTTCATTGGATTGTGTATCATATTTTACATACTTCAGAAATCTTTCAACACAGGTAAATTTATAATTTTCATCAAACATTTTAACCTCTCTTTTTGGATTGGAAACATAATGCGATTGATAAATCGCCCCTGTTATTTTATTCTTATAATTTCGACTTTTCTATTTTTAGCTCTTCCGGCTTCCTTGGTAACAACCGGATTAGATTTCCCCATACCAACACAACTTGAAATCTATCTTGCTTAAAGCCTTGAGATAAAAAATGATTTGGAACCGATTCAACTCTTTTTAAAGATACTTTTTTACTTATTATATCCGAACTTATATTATCAGTATATTCGATTATTCGCCATTTCAAAGATGGACTTTTTAGCTTTACATTGAAAGAAAACCTTAAAGAACTTAATTTTTTCCTGTCATTCCGACCCAAGTGAAGATTCTCATATTTACATTTCTCTTGTTATTACGACTACTGCGAGGAGGAAAAATTTGATGTTTAAATAATTTTCTTCTATCACTTCGTTCCTTTAAAATTATGTACGGCACATTGAAGACAGCTTTATTCCAACTTATGGCTGTAAGTTTTAGAGCAACTTTGTTAATAACCTCTTCTCAAGACTTTTTCCATATCAGCTTTTATCATCACCTTAACAAGCTCATCAAACTTTGTTTGAGCTTTCCAGCCTAATAATTTTTCTGCTTTTGCAGGGTTACCAATCAATAAATCAACTTCGGTAGGTCGATAGTAATTGGGATTCACTTCTACTACAATATCCCCTGGTTTTAACCGTTCGGAAAATTCAAATCTATTATCTTTGGAGTTTTCATCGTACTGTATTAACGCTTTAGCTTTATCCAAATCAATCTTTTTTATGCTTCCTTTTTCATTTTCATTTTCACTGTTCCATTCTAATTCAATACCTAGTTCAGCAAATGTTTTCTCAGTAAATTCACGCACTGTATGATTTTCACCGGTTGCCAGCAGAAAATCTTCCGCTTTTTCTTGTTGCAGCATTCTCCACATTCCTTCGCAATATTCAGGGGCATAACCCCAGTCTCTTTTTGCATTAAGATTTCCAAGAAATAATTTACTTTGCAAATCAATTGCTATCCGTGATGCCGCTCTAGTAATTTTTCTGGTAACAAAAGTTTCTCCTCTACGTGGTGATTCATGATTGAATAAGATACCATTACTCGCAAAGATATTATAAGCTTCTCTATAATTGACGATGATCCAATAACCGTAGAGCTTTGCAACTCCGTAAGGAGAACGGGGGTAAAAAAGAGTTTTCTCCGTCTGGGGGATTTCTTGAACTTTCCCAAAAAGCTCACTAGTGGATGCCTGATAGAATTTTACCTGTCTGAGTCCAACCTCTCTGATTGCATCTAAAAACCTGAGCGTTCCCAAACCATCTACCTGAGCCGTATAATCGGGCACCTCGAAAGAAACTTTAACATGACTTTGAGCGCCTAAGTTATAAATCTCATCAGGTTCAATCTTTTCCAGAAGTCGATTCAAATTGCTCGTATCAACCAAATCGCCGTAATGTAAGAATAATGTTTTGTTTAATATTTCGTTATTATTATAAAGATGGTCAATTCTAGCGGTATTAAAAGAACTGCTTCTTCTGATAATACCATGAACTTCATAACCTTTTTCTAATAATAATTCAGCAAGGTAAGAACCATCCTGACCTGTAACGCCCGTTATTAGTGCAACTTTTTTCTTTACCATCT
>CAJXGP010000557.1 GCA_913053915.1 uncultured Ignavibacteriales bacterium
TTGAATCGCGATAAGCCCTGGCGGCAGGATATTCTTCCGAAAAACCATAACCGCCGAATATTTGAACAGTTTCATCAACTACATAGTCGAGGATTTCGGAACCAAATACTTTCAGCATTGCCGATTCAATAGCGTATTCTTCGGCAGCTTTCACCACCGCTTCATTGTAAGGAGAGCCCGACTCTAACAATTCATTCACCTTATCATTAATCAATCCGCTTGTTCTCAATGTAGCCGATTCGGAAACAAATATTCTTATTGCTTGCTCAGCCAGTTTATATTTAATTGCTCCGAAACAGGAAATCAATTTTCCGAATTGTTTTCGCTCATTAGCATAATTAATTGCAACGGTAATAATTCGCTTTGCACCTCCGGTAGTCATAGCACACAATTTAAATCTACCGATATTCAAAATATTGAATGCTACATAATGCCCCTTACCTATTTCTCCAAGCACGTTTTCTTTTGGGACTTTTACATTATCTAAAAAAAGAGCGCGTGTAGATGACCCTTTAATTCCCATTTTATTTTCCTCTTTGCCGCGTGTAAAACCCTCCGATTTTGTATCTATTATAAAACAGGTAAACTTATCGCCGTCGACTTGAGCGAAAGTAATTAGAATATCAGCTAATCCTCCGTTGGTAATCCACATCTTTTGTCCATTCAAAATATAATAATTACCATCCTCCGATAATTTTGCAGTAGTCTTTGCCGATAAAGCATCCGAACCTGAAGTAGGCTCTGTTAAACAATAAGCGGCTTTCCATTCGCCGGATGCAAACTTTGGAAGATATTTTTTCTTTTGTTCTTCAGTTCCATAATATAGGATTGGTAGAGTACCGATTCCGGTATGTGCGGCAAAGGATACGCCGAAAGAATGACTGGAACCCATTTCCATCGAAAGGAATGTATTCGTATTAAAGTCTTCTCCAATTCCTCCATATTCTTCAGGAATTGCGGTACCGAGCAATCCAACTTCACCTGCTTTTTCGAGAAGGCTTACGGTTAAACCCTCTTCTTGATGATCGATAGCATCCAGTTTGGGTAATATTTCTTTCTCTACAAATTCCCTGGCTACACCGGACATCATTTTCTGTTCTTCCGTAATATCTTCAGGTATATACACCAATTGAGGGTCGGTTTCTTTCGTAAGGAATTCCCCTCCTTTAAGGACATTCGATTTTTTAATTTCCACAGCCATGATTTTTACACCTTAATTTATTATCAAACTTTTGATTTACATTCCAATTAATTAAGAACCTCATAAATAGCGGCAACACCCTGACCACCACCGACGCAAGCCGTTACCATTCCATATTTTTTATTTCTTCTTTTTAATTCATTCAATATTTGAATGGTTAATTTAGCGCCTGTACATCCCAATGGATGACCGAGAGCAATTGCTCCGCCGTTAACATTTAAGATTTTTTGGTTGATTCCCAGCTCATTAACAACCGCTAACGATTGAGCTGCAAATGCCTCATTCAATTCAATTAAATCAATATCGTCCAATTTCATTCCGGCTTTTTTCAATGCTTTTGGCACTGCTACAACCGGTCCAATCCCCATTATTCTAGGGTTTACACCGGCTAATGCATAAGATATTAACCGGGCTATTGGGGTTAAATCTAATTCCTTTACCATCTCTTCCGCCATAACAACAACAAACGCAGCTCCATCAGACGTTTGTGAAGAATTACCGGCGGTAACAGTTCCATTGGCTGCAAAAACGGGTTTTAACTTACCGAGAGCTTCAAGAGAAGTATCCGGTCTTGGTCCTTCATCTGTATCGACAATAAATTTTCTAACTTTTCTTTTCCCATTTTCAAGATAAGTTTCTTCAACCTCGATAGGCACAATTTGCTCTTTAAAATAACCGTTTTTAATTGCATTCAGCGCCTTCATGTGAGAGTGATAAGAAAATTCATCTTGCTCTTGCCTGGAGATTTTATAATCCCTCGTAACCTCTTCGGCAGTTAATCCCATGCTTAAATAATACTCCGGGTGTTCTTTTGCTATTTTATAATTAGGTGCAAGTTTCCAGCCTGTTATCGGAACCATAGACATAGATTCCGTACCTCCGGCAATAATACAATCTGCCATTCCGGAGCGAATGCGGGCTACAGCAGTTGCAATAGTTTCTAAAGCATCTTCTGTTCCATTTAAAGTTGGTGCAAAACCACCTTCATCACCAACAGAAGTATTTAGATTTCTATCGTGTAAAATTTTCTTTAAATTATGAAATATTTCACTTCCCATTTTCATGGCATGCGTAAAATTTTTAGCCTTTACTGGCATTATCATAAATTCTTGAAATGCAATTGGCGCATC
>CAJXGP010000558.1 GCA_913053915.1 uncultured Ignavibacteriales bacterium
TTTATTCCGATCAACTAAGGTTAAGACATCCTGAAGCCTATAGTATAGATTATTATTTGAAGCTAATAAGATTAATCAAAGATTTAGACATTGATTTTTATAAACCAGAGTGTTATGAAATGGGATTACCAATTGCTTTATTATATCAGTAGTTTTCCCACTAATACATTCATGCACCTAACAAGTTGCTCAAGGCGACAGCGTTTTCGCTTTCCACAATTGTGCAATTATAAAGTTTGCAGTACCGTTTTGACTTTGCTGTTCGGCTGTGTTTGTAGAATTAAGTTTTGTAGTAAATAAAAAATTGTTTAATAAATTTGGCAGTGTTGTTTTGGCCCGCTCCTTATCAACCATGCCGTTATTTTATAGGAGAGAACAATGGATTATTCAGGCATATTAGAAAGAATAGCGTTGGCTGCAGAGAACATCGCAAATACTCCAAATTATTGGTGGATTTCTCTAATAGCTGTGGTCATCGGTGGTGGAATTGGGTATTTGGCATCTCAGCGGTCAATTAAGAAACAAAATGAATTAGTTGAAACAAATCAAGCAAAAAAGAAGAATTTTGTTTTTAATCTTCTACAAAAGGAAATCGATCTTCGTTGGACTGAGGATATAAAACCACGAATTGAAGAGGCTACCGCCTTTGAAGGGTTAAAACGTTTAAGGCGTTTTTCGACAATGCAATTGAGTGATAGTGATGTTTTTATATTTCGGGAGATAAGCCTATCATTTCAGGAATATTATTTTCTAGAAAACACCGTATTAGTTTCTAATATTGTTCACGGCTATTTATTATACAAGGATATGATAGATTTTAACAGGGCAGTTAATAGATTTCTAAATGATTATGACAAAAGGAAAGAAGCATTAACAGGAACTCTAACAGATGGAGAGATGGAAATAAAATTAAACGATGAATTTTCTAAGAGCATCGACGATTTGGCAAAATCACTTCCACGAAGAATAAAAGATATAAACGAGCGATTTTTATCAATTAAACCTGATATAACAAGCTAACAGTCAGTACAACAGCGGATGCAGACAAGCTGCCCTCTCTGAGCTTGACCGTTATGTGCTTGGAAAAGTATGTTTATGAAATTACACTTTAATAATATCCTCATTAAAATTTTTATTTTAATATTTGTTTCATTTCTTGGTGGTTGCGAAAAAAATGAAATAGTTTCTGTGCAATTACAATTTAAAGACTATACTTCAGATTTTGATTCCGTCTGGACTAATTATGATAAAAAATATCCTTTATTTACTTACAAGAAAATCGATTGGAATGACATATATATCAAGTATCATAATAAATTTGATAACATCACATTAGAAGAAAGAAATAATCTTTTGGTAAATATGTTAAGTGTACTTAAGGATGAACATATAGTTTTACATACTCCCGATGACACTTATATACCGACTTATATTAATACGTCATATCAAAGAAATTTTAACAAAGAATATATTACTAAATTCATTACATCACTTAATTGGCACAATGAAAATAAAAATTGGGGTTGGGGGGAAAGCAATAACATCGGTTATATAAGATTTTTGAATTTTTACATTGGTAATATTGATATAGTGAATTTTGATAAGGCGCTTGATAGTCTAAGTACTACATCGGGGATAATTATAGATATAAGAAAAAACAGTGGGGGTAATTTAATGCTTATTGAATCTATCTGGAATCGGTTTACGAATTTAAATTTAGAAGTAGGATATCTATTATATAGAAATGGACCTTCACACGATGATTATGCCCCTAAAAATTTTGTTATAACAAATCCAAGGGGTGAATGGCAATATTTAAAACCGGTCATTTTATTGATTGGACGTTTTTGTGGAAGTGTTGGGGAAATATTAGCTGAAACATTATCACACTTTGATAATGTGACATTAATTGGAGACACGACTAAAGGTAGTGTTGAAGCAACAAGTGATTTTTATTTATCTGATGGTTTGCAATATCCTGTTCCGATTGTAGCATATTTTAACATTTTAAATAAACCTTTGGAGTGGAATGGTGTTAGCCCTGATATTTATTTTGATCCATCTGAAACAAAAAATGATACTGTAAAAGATGTAATTATAGAAGAAGCGATTAGGAAAATTACTCAAAACGCACATAACCTCTTAAATCCGCCACAGGCTAACAAGTAAGTAAAACCACCTTCGTTAAAGCTCTTCTTTCAGTAGATAAATACGGCGGGTAATCTGGCGAAAAGTAAAACCGTTAGCATTATCGTTATAAAAAGTATGCATAAAACATCTTGATTATGCATATAAATATATTTATCTTATGCATAGATAAAAAAAGGT
>CAJXGP010000559.1 GCA_913053915.1 uncultured Ignavibacteriales bacterium
TAAATGATATTAATCGCGGCATTCGAGCCGTGATTGATCCCTGAAATCATCAAATCAGGCGGTTTTTTCATAATATTTCTTATACCTATTTTTACACAATCTGCCGGCGTACCATTGACCGCATAACCATAGAATCCGTCATTCTTGCTGATTTCAATTACTCGAAGAGGTATTTGCATTGTAATTGCATGACCAATGGCGCTTTGCTCCATAATCGGCGCTACAACCGTTACATCCGCAATATCTTTTAATGCTTTCACTAAAGCGTATATGCCCGGTGAATCTATTCCGTCATCGTTGCTGACTAGTATTCGCAATTCAATATCCTATTTTAATAAAATTAAAATGTCAATATAATACTTACTTAAGTTACACTCAATTGATGAAAAATTACAAGATCAGAAAAATTGAATAATATTAAATGGGGTATTTACTTCTTTCCGGTAGATAAAAAATTATTTTGAAAATTAAGCAGGCTTTTTAACCTCTTACAAATCCATGACTCTTTTGGAATCAGGATTTGTAATTGTTGGAAGTGATATTTTTTTGAATGTTCTGAAGGTACCTTTTGTATTTTTATTATACGGTATTTAGTAAACAGAGCGCTTAATCGCCTATTTGAAACATCCCTGGAAATTTATTTACTATAGCCTCCCCGATTATTTTAGCTGCTTCTTCAGGACTATTAAGTTTTGTATTGATTATTAAATGATAGAGTGTCGGATCGTTTATTCCTTTATGAAAATAAGTCATTAAGTAATCTGCTCTATCTTCTTCTTCTTTTTTGATGTACTCAAGTGCAGATTTTCTGTCTATATCAAAAAATTCTCTGATATGTTGAACTCTATCTTCTAATGGAGCAACTAATCTTACATGGAAAGTATTACTTACCTTACAGGTAATCATATTTGCCCCTCTGTCTAGTATTATACAATTACCGACTTGCGCCAGTTGGAGAATAGTTTCAATAGTTTTATGTACTAACGACCAAATTCCCGGCTGTCCAACTATTAACTCACTCATAATAGATTTGATAGCCGAGTATTTTCTCTCGCTCATTAAGTTACTCAAAGTTTTGGGAAGATGGTTGTCTTGAAGAACTTTTTCTATCAAGTTTTTATCAAATATAGTCCAATTATTATTGGATACACCGTAAATGCGCTGAAAAAAAACAATTAATTTATTGCATATTTCAGTTGCTCCTGAACCGGATTCTCTCGAAATCGTAATACAGGGTCTTTGTTGAAATTTTAATGCTTTTTTAGAATTTGGTCCTTCGATTTGCTTGGAGTGCATTTCAATATATTTTCTTGCTTTCTCCATAGGACTAGCTACCAGCATATTAATACCCATCCTTTCTATTAAATAGGTTTATTAAGTTTACATGAACAATCTGCTCAACTTAGGTAAAAATTTAAAAAATATTGTGATTATTAAATTTAGATCCGCATTATTTACATAGTTAGAGTTTCTGCAAAATAAGATATTTGGACGATTTGTCATTTCGACCGAAGGGAGAAATCCCTTAATATGTGTAATAATCAAAAGATTTCTCACCCAAAAAACGGGTTCGAAATGACAGAACTCTTATTTTGCAGAAGCTCTATTCTAATATAATTCTACTTAAAAATATTCTCTTTTAGAATTTAAGATTTCAATTTAAGAAATTCAAAATTTTACTGTCATTCCACGTAAATCTATTTTCATAATATAGGAAATGGAAATTTATTACTAATTAAATCTGTTAGATTCCGGTTTTCTACTTTAGTGAGGATAGATTTTGCTGCGGTGACCCTTTTAAACAGAATTCATTTATTTTTTATCATAAAATAAAATTTATTATTATACTTAAAATTATTATATATTCACAATATTACTGTATATTATTTAATATATACAAATCAATATGATAATAAAATCTGATTTTGAAGGTTAACTCTCTCACAAATTTATTGTAGATTAATATATACAATTTAGAAGACAAGAGCATAAGACAAAAATAATCACCTTTATCTTCGTTAAAAAATTATCATAGATTGTAAATGGAGAAGAGATATGAACTACAGAATTGAAACAGATAGCATGGGCGAAATTAAAGTCCCGGAAGACAAATATTACGGTGCGCAAACCGCCCGTTCATTAAAGAATTTCAAAATAGGCGGAGAAAGATTCCCGCAAGAATTGATCAAAGCATTAGGAATATTGAAAAAAGCAGCCGCATTAACAAATAAAGAATTAGGTTTACTCACAGCGGAAAAAGCTGATTTAATTATTCAGGCTGCCGGTGAAGTAATAGAAGGGAAATTAGATGAACATTTCCCATTG